>DATBWB010000143.1 GCA_036514995.1 Candidatus Acidiferrales bacterium | reverse complement strand
TCATTCCGAGGGTTGGCGCACTTTGCCGACCCGAGTCCGCCGCGGCGGATGCTTTTTCTTGGGCCTCTTCTGACTCACAAGCAGATTCCTCTCCCGCAGAGCGGGCTCGGAATGACGGGAGCGGGCCTTTTTCATCACCCTGCTAAACTTTTTGGGAGGCCACATCCCCACCGCGTTCGAACAAAAAAGCCCTCGCCATCCAAAATCAGAATCGTCTTTGTTCTTGACCCCGCCACACAGCGGAGCCAGAATGGTCGAAGGTCAAGGGGAGGGTCTGATGAAGTACCCAAAGAAGCTGTCCGCTTTTGCTGCGGCGACAGGAGTGATCTGTTTTTTCGTCGGCGCTTCCAGGGCAGCCCTATCGCCTTCGCAAACTTCCCAAGCTCCCTCTGCGGAAGGCCAGAGCTTAACGGCAACCGTGGGGGCGGTTGACACGAAAGCACGAACGCTCGAGATGATCACCGGCGTCGGGCACGCGCTGTGGGTCGTGCGGATGCAAGTGGAGCCAACCTGCCACATCACGGTCGCAGGGACGGCGGGCCAGCTCGGCGACCTCAAGCGCGGGAACATAGTTCGCATTCAGTACCGCAAGACCGCTGAACGCAATCTAGCGGCGAACATCGAGACGGTTCGGCTCGCCCGCACGGGAGACAAGCGTTGAGCCGGGCAGCCACCGCTCTTGTGAGTTTGGCCATCCTCGGAAGCTTATGGTTGGCACCCGCCTGTCACAAAGCACCAAAACTCGGCGACCCACTCGACGGGCTTACACCCGAGCAGCGCGATCAATTCAATCGAGGACGCGCCGTGTTCGAGCGCGTCTTTACCCCTGAGACAGGCCTGGGCCCACTCTTCAACGCGGCAGCTTGTGCGCAGTGTCATGAGAGTCCTGTTGCGGGCGGGCCTGGTGAGGAAGTCGAGGTGCACGCCAGTGCATTCCTCCAGGAGGGTGCGTTTTGCGATCCGCTGGTTCAGAAGGGCGGGCCGGTCATCCAGCAGCAAGTTACACCCGCTCTCAAAGCTGCCCTCGGCATCGACAGCGAACCTTTTCCCGCAGAGGCTACTGGAAGGGGTTTGAGAACCAGCCCGGACGTGTTCGGCTTTGGATTACTCGATGCCGTGCCCGAGGCCACGATCCTGGCTCTGGCCGATCCGGATGACCGCGATGGCGACGGTATCTCGGGGCGCCCCAATCGCTTCTTTGACGGGCGGCTCGGCCGGTTCGGTCGCAAAGCGCTCGTGCCGACATTGCGGGAATTCAACAACGGCGCCTTTGCCATCGAGCAAAGCGTCACGAACCCGGCTGTGCCTGACGAGAACACCATCGGGGGAAACCCGATCCCCGAGGGAGTGGATCCCGTTCCCGAACCAGAGATCAACCAGGAGGCTATTGACTTGACGGATGCTTTCGTGCGGTTCCTTGCCCCGCCCGATCCGCTCAAGCTCAGCAAAGAGGGCAAGCGTGGCCGGAAAATATTCTCTAACATTGGATGTGCCCGCTGTCACGTGGCGAAGCTGAAGACCGGCGACCATCCTGTGAAGGCGCTCAGCCACAAAGAAGTGGCAGCCTACACCGATCTGTTGCTGCACGACATGGGGCCCGAACTGGCCGACATCTGCCTGGGCCTGGCCACGCCGTCCGAATTCCGCACCGAGCCATTAATGGGGCTGCGCTTGTCGGAACAGATCGAGGAGGGCGAACCACGATTCCTGCACGATGGTCGCGCTCGGTCAATCGAGGAAGCAATTCGATTGCACGGTGGCGAGGGTGCGGCCTCACGCGATAAGTTCAATGCACTCTCTGAGGCGGACCGGAAGGCATTGCTCGAGTTCTTGCGGTCCCTGTGAGGAAAAGCCCGGTAGCACAGGCATTCTTGCCTGTGCCCTTTGCCTGTGTCCTTCCCAACAGCCGCAGTAAGTCCCACTAAGTAGCACAGGCATTCTTCAGTGTGTGTGACAACTCGTGTTTTGCGTCAGGGCACGACGGAATTTATCCCGACGCAGTCGGGAGTCGTGCCGTAAGTTCAGCGCGCTCAATCCGGCTTCAGCCGCTGAGGTGCAACAAGTCGAGTTGCCACACAGACTCATTCTTGCCTGTGGCCTTTCCGTGTGCGGGAACGCCCAGAGGGTGCTGAAGAACGCTTCGTGGTTGTCATTCCGAGGGTTGGCGCACTTTGCCGACCCGAGTCCGCCGCGGCGGATGCTTTTTCCTGAGCCTCTTCCTTAAGCCTCTTCCGACTCAAAAGCAGATTCCTCGCTTCGCTCGGAATGACCCAAAGGGGTTTTTCTGCGTCCTGCTGGCGATCGCTTGAGGGAACAGAGAACCAGCCGCTCCCGACGCTTCAGGACGGGCCTCGCCGCGGCGAGCCTCTGGTCATCTCCTTGTGGTAAGAGTGAGTCTTGCGAACCCCCCAAATCTTCCTGGCCCTGAGCCTGCCGAATCATCATCGGAGACCCCCTTGAGCGCCCTTTTTGTGGGTGAGGGCTACGGTCGGGCTACACCGGCCCTGCGCTCTCACCCCGCTCTCAACCCGCCGCGGCGGGCTGCATCCTGG
Source organism: Candidatus Acidiferrales bacterium (assembly GCA_036514995.1). Lineage (NCBI taxonomy): Bacteria > Pseudomonadati > Acidobacteriota > Terriglobia > Candidatus Acidiferrales > Candidatus Acidiferrales bacterium. The sequence goes on along the minus strand of DATBWB010000143.1, from coordinate 2,938 downwards.
TGCAGCCTGTGCACCCAAGTTCAACTAAGAAGAGCTTATTTGCGTGTTCATCCGTGGTGGTGCTGTCTTTTTTGTTGTTGCGAAATGCCTGCTGATTTGACTATATGATTCCGAACGAGGCAAGGATGCCATACATCGTTCTTGATCTAAAAGATCCGATTGATTAGGCCATCTACCTCGTACTCAGGCTCACCGATAGGGGGCGCCATGAAGTCTGGTATCCTCAAGTTCCTCGCACACTACAGGGCGCTTCTCCTTTTCTTCTGCGGCGCCCTGATCTTGGCTGGTTGTGCCCACCAACCAACGCCAGCAGCCTATGATCCCCCGGGTTCCTTTCGGGGTTGATTCACGGATTCACGATTCTATTCAGTTTCATCGGAAGTATTTTCTTGGATATCCGGATTTATGCATTTCCGAACTCAGGCTTCTTTTACGATCTTGGGTACATGATTGGTGCGGGCCTGTTCTTGGGCGGGGGTGGTGCTAGTGCGGGCAGCTGAGCCTAACCCCGCACTCAACCTAGACGCGACAAAAGACTGCGCGCCCGTTAGCTAAGGCGTCAGGCGTTCTCTGCGAATGACATATGAGCACGATCTTCAAGGTTGGCAAGGACGAAATAATCGTGACCAGAGAGATGATTCTTGCCGCAATGCAAGACTATGATCAGAAGTACCGAGTCAGCGTCAACGACGCAGGTTTGGGCTATGCCGTGGTCTATCAGTCAAAGTCATATCCGCCAAAGCACTTGCTGAGCCTAGCAATCAATCGCCCCCGCAGTAGTTTCAGCGGCGGAAAAGGAAAGAAATCAGCAAATCAGGTTTTTATCGGCTTGGGATTTCGGGTCGTCGCCACTAAAAAGCCAAACAGTAAGCTTGACCACGAAGACAGCAAATTGAGAAGACCGATACCCGCAATTGACCATCTTTTGGAGAAGTTGTTCGCACAGAAATGGGTCAACCTTCACGAGTCATATGAAGATCTTGAAGACGCACAGTACCCTGGGGTCTATCTGATTGCCTATTCTGATGAACACCTATCCGGTCAGACAGTGACCGAAGACAAGGTGTACTACATAGGAATGAGCCATGCGGGCGTGGCAAAGAGACTTGAGCAGTTTATTGATGGCCTAGAAGATGGCAAACATCACAGCGGAGCAGATCGCTTTTTCGAAACGAACAGAAGTACACCCTACAGCCAACTCCCCAATCGAAAGACCTTTTTCGTGGCCGCTATCTCAGTCCCCTGTATAACAGACAAGAACAAAAGACAACCTGATGACTTACGAAAGATGGGCGAAGTATCACGTCTGGAGCTCTACGCCCTGGCACGCATACGAGAGGAATGCAAGTCGGAACCGGATTTGAACAAGAAATAGCGGCTTGAAAAACAAGATTGCTCCCAACGCGTACGTGCTGCCGACCAGTTGGCCTTGCTGTGTTCGGCTTGGTGGCGACTGACGCGCCAGCGGTTAGCCCTGGTCGAGTGTAATATCAGTGGGCTACTTCTACATTGACGAAAGCATCCATGAGCGCGCTGGTTTCATTCTCGGCTCTTACGTGTATTCGCAGAGAGACTTGACGCCCTACGTCTTCCAGAAGCTGACCACTGTTGGCCTTACGGCGGGAAAAGATGAGTTTAAAAGCAGCGCCAAGATGAGCGCTGATCCGACGCAAAGATCCCTACGAGAAAACCTGAAGGACTTGCTTGGGAACGTGAAGCTGGGCTTGGTCGTTGTTCCAACTAGTGAACGCAGTAGCCTGGGATCGGAAGCGTTAAAGGGCTTGAGTAAGATTCTTCATGCAAATGCCCTGACGGCTGGACCCCACCAGGTGTACTTTGATGAAGGAATCACATTTCAAGATCGCTTGGGCCTAGTTGACCAGTTGGGGCTGACCAATATGTGCGAAATTCACGTGGATCGGGACTCACGCTTAGTTGGCGGACTACAAATGGCCGATCTCGCTGCTCACACCATGTCGACCATGCTGCTCGAGACACTTGGCATCATAAGCAAGACTGTCAAGGCGGGGCCGAACTCAGGTTACGATCCCGATCTGGACATCGATCTTGGGTTTCAGATGTGGGCTACACTTCGTTACCACTTCTTTACTATGGACAAGATTGATTTGGACGCCGACCCAATTGAAGGGTTTACGCTTGATACCGGATCATATGCCGTTCATGTCGCGGAGTCTTGTCCAGAAGAGCTACGGAAAGCAGTACAAGAGCGGTTTGGGAGATGTTACATGGGCTGCATCCATTAACTGTTCTCCGCTGGAGATGCGCGGATACCTGGGTCTCCGGTGGTGCGCCGGAGACTCTACCTGCCTGCGGCAGGCAGGGCAGGCAGGCCCGCCGCGCCCGCCCTGAGCGAAGCCGAAGGGGCGGGCTCACCACAGGTTCTAGGCTAACCTGCCTGGGTCTCACCTCCTCGTTTTCGATCTTCCGGGCCGTCCCTCATGCCGCCCGCCGCGGCGGGCGGCACCCACGAACCACTTGTGGTGAGCTTGCCGAACCATCAAAATGTGGCAAAGCGACAACAGGGAAACGCACTTCGCGAGATTTTCAGGAGAGGGGAAGAAGCCGATATGTAAGTTTTCACTTCGGTGGCAGGTGCCCCCGAAGCCTTCGCCCCGATATATCGGGGCAAGGGACGAGCGAGCCTAGCATCCTCTTGTGGTGAGCTTGCCGAACCACTCTCGCGCCTCTCCGCTCGCAACTTGCGGCTTGCCCCGATCACTGTTTGAGACTTGATATGGAGATCGGGGCTTGCCCGCCTTCTCGCCGCACCGGGCCAATCCAAACCCGGCACTTGCCCCGATAGCTATCGGGGCGAGGCACCCGCCACTCGGCACTCCCTTGACACCCCTTATATAATTAAATTGGAGATGCTGTGAGAGGCTTTAGCGTCCCCGCCCTCTTGCCCGCCGCGGCGGGC
>DATBWB010000142.1 GCA_036514995.1 Candidatus Acidiferrales bacterium | reverse complement strand
GTCGCTCTCCGCCGCTCGCCGGGAGGCTCATCGGCGATGTGGTATGATGCTTCCGAGCCCGACGTTTTTGCTTCCCTTCCCCATCTCTCCCAAGGGATTTTCCGCATGCAAATGAAGTGGAAAAAGGGTTCACTCGCTCGGCGGGTCGTGGCGCACCGCCATGGCCTGCTGTGGCTCGCGATAGCCCTGTTTGGCCTGGCAAGCCTGTGGACGGCCCTGGGGTTGCCGGTGCTGATGGTCGCCGCTCTGGGCCTCTTTCTTGCCTACGACAGCTATTTCAGGAAGAGACCGGGGGCGATTGCCGTGCCTTGGCAACTGTTGAACGTTTTGACAAGCAAAACGGCCAGGCGAAACTACCTGCTCGGCGAGGCGGTGGCGAATCGCATCCCTCACGTCCGCCCTCAAAGTGTGCTCTCGGACGATGCCGGCTTCTTGATTCTGGCCGACGATATTCCGCTTGAATTGATCGGCAAGGGCCTGCGAAGCTTGTTGCGGGATCGAGCCCGCTTGCGCCGGGCGGTAGCGCCGCGGCCCACTTTGGTCCCCACTTTGGTCAATGACACTCTCGGTGGCGCGCTGGCACTGGCCATTTTGATGACCGTCATGAGCTTTGCTGGCCGCCTGGCATTGTGGGAGCTGCCGGTGGCGGTGGTCCTGGGCAAGCTCCTGGCGCGAAGGATGAACCGCGCTGCCGTGAATCTCTTGCTCCTTTTTACGCGTTTCCCGGCGATGGTCGTCGAATCAGTCTCGACGGTGGATCCGCGCGAGCACCTCGGCTATCCCGTCTCCCCGGCGCTCTTGGGCTGTCGAGTGGAGCTGAGGCTCGTGCGGCCGGAAGTTCCCGTTGGGTGGAAGGCGCGGCTGCTTGGCCGCGTTTCGCGTCCTTCGCAAGAGGCGCCGGACAACGGGTAGGGGCACGTAGGGGCAGGTAGGGGCAAGCTTCAGCTTGCCCTCTTTTCTTAGAATCTTACTTACTTACGAGACTCTTCGTCCCGCCTGGCCGAAGAAATCTGAAATAATCGGAACGCGGACGGCGTAATGAAATGGCGAAGGCCGAAGAACAGGCAATGCTGAGTCCGGCCGAACGAGATGAGGCCATTCAAAAGGCCCAGCGCGGGGACGCGAGCGCTTTTGCCGCGCTCTACCGCGGGTACGTCCGCCGCATCTTCGGGGTGTGCTATCACATGCTGGGTTCCCCCGCCGACGCCGAGGACGCCACCTCCGAGGTCTTTGTGAAGGTACGAGCCGGGCTGGCGGGTTATAGCCTCGCCCAGCCGTTTGAAGGCTGGCTTTACCGGGTAGCGGTGAACCATTGTGTGGACTGGCTGCGCCGGCGAAAGGGCGAGCGGATGGTTTTTAGCGACACTGACCCGGCGGAAGCGGTGGCCAAGGATGAGTCCCCCGGCGCGCTGGCCGAGATGGTGACCGAGGAGGAGACCACAGCCGTGAGGAGAATCCTCCAGGAGATGCCGGCGCGGCTGCGCATTCCGCTCGTCATGCGCTTTTACAATGAGATGAGTTATGACGAGATTGCCCGGACACTCGACATGAATCGCCGCACCGTAGGCGTCATGATCTTCCGCGGCAAGCGGGAGCTGGCGCGAAGGTTGCGGGCTCAGGCCCTTCAGAGAAGGCAGGCAGCCACATGACCCACTACGATGATTTGACCTATTCCGTTTACCTCGATGCCGAGTTGGAGCCGGGCGTAGCGCGCGAGGTGCGAGCCCACCTGGCGGTTTGTCCGGCCTGCCGCGAAAAGCTCCGCGAGCTTGAAAAAGTTCATCTTCGGCTGGCCGCGGCTCTCGGGGAGGTTGCCCTGCCGGCTTCTCTGCTGGCCGCGCCCGAGCGAACGGAGCCTGTCCCGGGACTGCGATGGGTGAGCGTTCTGGCGACAGGGCTTGCGTCGGCGGGGCTGTACCTGGTGGTGAGCTTTGTCTCTCGGCTCTTCTCTCTCGAGCCACTCGAATGGCTCAACCTGGCTTCTATGGACGGGTTCTTTCAATTTTTCTTTGAGCCGCTGCGGCGGTTCATCGAGGAGGATTGGATGAAGCGCTGGATAGATTGGGCAGGGATGGGTGCCCTTGGACTTCTCTTGGCGAGCCTTTTCTACTACCTGCGGCGCATCCGCCTTCCCGCGCGGATGGCACTCGTAAGCCTAGCTCTCTTGATCATGCTGGGCGCAGCATCTCCCGCCGGCGCCGTCGAACTTCGCCGCAGACATGGTTCCTACACGCTCCCGGCAAACGAGGTGGTGCACGGCGATCTCCTGATCGGGGCCAGGGATATTCGAATCGACGGCACCATCGAAGGCGATTTAATCTCTTTCTCCCGCTCGGTCACGGTCAACGGTACCGTGAAGGGAGATTTGATTGCCTTCGCCAGGGAAATCCGGGTCAACGGAACAGTGAGCGACGATCTCCGGGGGTTTGCCCAAAACATCACCATCGAAGGGAACGTCGGCAAGCACGTGACTGCCTTCTGTCAGAAGCTCGAAATCTCGGACAAATCACAGGTCGGTTCCAACGTTTACGGCTTTGCCGCCGAAGTGCGGGTCAATGGGCATCTGCTTCGCGACCTCGTCCTTTACGCGGAAGAAACCGTTCTAGCCGGCCAAGTGGACGGCTCGGTTCGGATTCAAGGTCACCGGCTCAACGTTGCTTCCAGTGCGCGCATCCCGGGCAAGCTGTTCTATCGGGGCTACGGAAAGCCGGTAGTTGACTCCGGGGCCCAGGTCGGGGCCATGGATTTTGTCCAAAGAGTGCGCAAGCCTCGCTACACCCAGCCCCGTTTCTATCTGAAACAAGCGATTCGCTATGTTGGAGCGCTCCTCCTGGCCGCCCTGCTCATCTGGCTCGTGCCACGGCCCCTCCAGCGGGTGGTGGCGAACGTGGGTTCGCTCGGCCGCGGGGCCGGGCTGGGATTGCTGCTGGCGGTATCCATTCCGGTGGCGGCGGTAATCCTCATGATCACCATGGTGGGGTTGCCGATCGGGCTGATTATGGGCGGCTTGTATGCGGTCTTGCTCTACGCCGGGCACATCTTTGCCGGCACCTGGCTGGGAGCCAAGGTCCTTTCGCGCCCGGAAGGAAATCTGGCAAGCGTGGGAGCAGCCGCAGTGGGCTTGCTGATCTACCGCCTCTCGAAATTCATTCCCTATGTTGGCCCGCTGGTCACGCTTGTAGCGGCAGTAGTTGGCCTGGGAGCCATCTGCTTCGAGATTTATTCTCATCTCCGGCCCAGGGCCGCGCTTCCCTCAGCCCCGGCCGCCACCGCTTCGATGTAAGGGATCGTAATCTGTGTAGGGCCACGTGTAGGGGCACGTGTAGGGGCAAGCTTCAGCTTGCCCTCTTTCTCTTGCCCTCTCTCTGAAGCCCCTACATGAGCGGCCGGGCTGTCCCGCTGGCTTTGGCCATCTTTCCGCAGACAGGCGTTCGATCCCTCAATTCCCTTCTCTTCTTTCCGCGAGCCAACAGTGGTATGTTCAATCCATCCTGTGGCGAGGGCGTTCCATGAAAACACGGATTGAACGCGATTCTCTGGGCGAAAAGGCGGTGCCCGCCGAAGCCTACTACGGCATCCAGACGCTGCGGGCTGCCGAGAACTTTCCCATCAGCGGTTATCGGGCGCATCCCAGCCTGATCCGCGCGATAGGGATGGCGAAAAAGGCGGCCGCGCTGGCCAACCGGGAGCTGGGGTTGTTGGACAAGCGCCGTGCCGAGGCCATTGCGGTTGCCGCCGCCGAAGTGATTCATGGAAAGTGGAATGACCAATTTGTGGTCGATGTCTATCAGGCCGGCGCCGGCGTCAGTTTTCACATGAATGCCAACGAGGTCATCGCCAACCGCGCCATCGAGCTGCTCGGCGGCAAGCGAGGCGATTACACGGTCATCCATCCCAACGACCACGTCAATCGCAGCCAATCCACCAACGATGTTTTTCCCACCGCCATGCGACTGGCAAGCCTTTTCCTGCTCGAAGAGCTGCACGCCGAGCTCCAGCCTATGCAACGCGCCCTCGAGAAGAAGGGGAAAGAATTTGACCGGATCGTCAAGAGCGGGCGCACGCACCTGATGGATGCGGTGCCCATCCGTCTCGGCCAGGAGTTTGCCGCTTACTCGACCGCCGTCGAGCGCTCCCGGGCGGAGATTCGCCATGCCCAGGCGGGACTCAAGGAGATCGGCCTCGGCGGATCGGCCGTCGGCACGGGCATCAATACCCATCCGCAATATCAGAAAACGGTGGTCGAGCACCTGAGCCGGATTTCCGGTCTCACCTTGCGACCCGCCGAGGATTTGCGCTGGGCCATGCAGTCGAATTTACCCTTGGCCGTCGCCTCCAGCGCTCTTCGCAATTTTTCCCTCGAACTCCTCCGCATCAGCAACGATTTGCGCTTGCTCTCAAGCGGGCCCAACACCGGCCTCGCCGAAATCACCCTGCCCGCCCTCCAGCCCGGCTCTTCCATCATGCCCGGCAAGGTCAACCCGGTGCTTCCCGAGCTGGCGGCCATGGTTGCCTTCCAGGTGATCGGGAGCGACGTGGCGGTGGCTCTGGCGGTGCAGGCGGGGCAGCTTGAGTTGAATGTGATGATGCCTACGATGGCCTGGAATCTTCTGCACTCGGCTGAGATCCTCAAGAACACAGCCCGCGCTCTGGCCGGCCGCTGCATCCCGGGCATTGAAGCCAGCCTCGAACGCTGCTCTTACTTTGCCGGCGTTACCGTCGCCCTGGCCGCTGCCCTCAACCCTTACATCGGTTACAGCGCGGCGGCCGACTTGGCCAGGGAGTCGGTGCGCACCGGCCGAACCATTCTCGAATTGGCCCGCGAGAAGAAGCTCCTGGACGACGATACCCTCCGGCAGATCCTCGACCCGCAGCGCATGACCGAGCCCACCGTACCCGTCAAGCCCAAGCCTCGAGGATAACCAACCGATCTCCAATATTATTTGTGTAGGGGCACGTAGGGGCACGTAGGGTCGAGCACGTAGGGGCAAGCTTCAGCTTGCCCTCTCTCTCCGTGGTGGATCGCTTCTCGTCTCGTCTGTATTTGTGTAGGGGCAAAGGGGCACGTAGGGGCAAGCTTCAGCTTGCCCTCTCGTCATTATTTGTGTCCTTCACGACGTGAACCCCAACGCCCCGCATCTCATCAAGCACGCCGCCGACCCCCCAGCCACACCGCCGAGCCCCGAGGCACCCGCCTCGGGGATTCTGGGAAGGGAAGCTTGCCCTCTTCTTCTCCAGGCAGCAGCTTGGCGGCTTGGACACCGCGTGTTTAAAGACGGACTTTATCGCCGGGCAGCGGCAGGCATGGCCTCGAGCAGGTCTTCCTTGCGCATCACCATCGCGCTGATGTCGTAGGTGGCCAGCTCGAAGTCATGCCCGTGGATGATGGCGTCGGTCGGGCAGGCTTCCACGCAATAGCCGCAGAAGATGCAGCGAGAATAATCAATGTTGTAAACCTGGGCGTAGCGTTCGCCGGCGCTGATGCGCTGGCCTTCGGTGTTGTCAGCGGCTTCGATGTAAATACAATTGGCCGGGCACGCCGCCGCGCAAAGAAAACAGCCCACGCATTTCTCCAACCCGTTTTCGTCGCGGCGGAGCACGTGCTTGCCCCGAAAGCGACCTTCGAAATAAACCGGCTCGTCAGGATAGTTTTCCGTCACCGTGGGTCGGAACAGGTTGACCAGGGTGACGCGAAAACCGCGCGCCAGCGTGATGACCGTCTCGCCGATCTCCCAGAGAATGTTTGCCATGAGAAGATATGCGAAATTTCAGTATAGCGGCCGCATGACACCCGGTCAAATCGGCGCTACTTCCCCGCCTGCGGCGGGCAGGCCTGCCAAGGCACGAGCGATGCGGGCGCCATGGAAGCGGCCATTTTCAATAAAGATTTCGTTGCTCTTCAATCCGGCCACGATCACCCCGGCCAGATGGATACCCGGGACATTGCTCTCGTAGGTCTCCGGATGGCACTGGGGCCGCTGCGAGACCGGGTCGAGTTCGATGCCATGGCGGCGCAAGAACTCAAAATCGGGATGGTACCCGATAAGGGCAAAAACAAAATCGTTCCGAATTCGTTGCTCGCCCGATGAAGGCCGACCGACACCATCAGAGCAAACGATCTGGTCACGTTCAATGCGGGAGACGCGGGTGCCGAACAAGGCTTGAACCTCTCCCGCCCGGATCCGATTCTCAATGTCGGGGCGAAGCCAATACTTGATGCTTTCGCGAAGCTGGGCCCCGCGGTGGATGAGAGTGACCCGGGCACCGCCGCGAAAAAGGTCGAGTGCTGCCTCGGCAGCGGAGTTCCCTCCCCCGATCACCGCAACATCCAGGCTGTAGAAAGGATGTGCTTCGCTGTAATAATGCGAAACCTTGGGCAGATCCTCACCGGGGACATTCAACAGGTTAGGCAAATCGTAATATCCCGTCGCGATGACCACTTTTTTGGACTCGTACCGGTTCTCAATTCCCTGCTCCGTCCGCGTGGCGATTTCGAACTTCCCGTCGTGGCCGGCGATATGCTCCACGCGCGCGTACAAGCGCAACTCGAGGGCAAAGTGCTGGGCAACTTTGCGATAGTACTTGAGCGCCTCGAGTCGCGTAGCCTTCTCGCCGGCCGTGGTCATCGGAATGCCCCCGATTTCCATGAGCTCCGGCGTGGTGAAAAAGACCATATTGGTTGGGTAGTGAAAAAGCGAATTGGCCAGACAGCCCTTGTCGATGGCCAGCGTCCTGAGCCCGGCGCGATTGCTTTCGATGGCGCAGGCGAGACCGGTCGGCCCCGCGCCGATAACGATTACGTCAAGCATCGCCTATCCCTCCTTCTGCAACAGGCGCTGTCGAAGGGATTCACTCATCTTGAGAATATCAGGCGCCCAGGCGTGGAGGCTTTCCAGATGGCGCAGGGTGGCAACCAGCCGGGCAGTTTCTTCGCCGGTCAAGGCGAGCTGATAAACTTCCCCGTCAGGGTTCGCGCCAACCACATCGCGAAATTTGAGAAGAAGCCGGTCGTCCTCCGTGAGGCAATCGCTCTTTACCTCGAGGGCATCGAAATCCACCGAGAACCCCTCACCCTGTTTCCTCAGCATGGCGGGATAGGTGGCGCGAATCAGGCTGATGAGCAGCAAGATCAGTTCCTGGCTGTTAACGGAATATTTCACCGCCTCCCCCCGACGTCACTGAATCCCGGCCAATCTCTCTTCCAGCTCTTCGGCAAATCGGGCCAGCTCCTCGAGCCGCTCGTCCGTGGCCGGCACCTCATATTGTTTCCAAACGAAGGCTTTCCCGTGTTCCTTGCCGACCAGGACCGAGATGTTGCCCTCAACCAGCCAACCCGGCTGGCCAAAAATCCGCCAATGGCCGCTCGGCCTGGCTTCGAGAAGGGCCGCGCAGTTCCCCTTTTTGGCGCCGATGTTCGAGGGATAGATAGGAAAGCCAACGAACTCGTATCCCTGCCGGGCCAGTTCCTCGAGCTTTTTTCGCTGTGACTCGGTAAGTTCCACCACTTCTTATCTCTTCGCGGTAGAATCCCGCCCATGGACCCGCCCATGGAAATGCCGCGCAAGTGGAAATACTGGATTCCCCTTGTGGGCGTATTCTACGCGCTCAAGTCCTGTTACGAGGCCCGGGCCAACTTCCGCGCCTGCCGCCGCGGTGATCCCTTCTACGTCGTAGCCGGCCTGCGCTATCTTCGCGCCCAGCAGCAACTGACCATCAGCTTCTTGATCAGCGTCCTGGCCGTCCTTCTTGCCGCCATCGCCAGCGGCCTCCTTTCCCTCCTGCGCCTGTTTCCGGGAATCTTCCCTGGCTAACAGAAACAAAGGGTTCCGCTGCCTTTCCTGTCTTAACAAGGTGCTGAAAAACCCTCCCGCTCTGTCATTCCGAGTCCCGATGTTGTCTATCGGGACGAGGAATCTGCTTTCTTTTCAGTGCGCGTCAGTCACAAGCAGATTCCTCGCTTCGCCCTGCACCGGACGGTGCAGGGCTTCGCTCGGAATGACGTGCGCACCACTTTTTCAGCAGCCTGATAAAGCCACGGCGCTCGCGAACGGCCGGCTCAATGCTTCCAGTTCCGAACACTTGCCCGGAGCTCGGCGACTGTATGGCCGCGAATCTTCAACAGATGAGAGTGCGAAACGAGGTTCTTGGCCAGCAGCGAGCCGTCCGTTGCGCCAGCGACGGCCCTTTGGAGGTGTTCGGCGTGACCCGGCAGGCGTGGTTCGAGCGAGATAACGGCGGCTGCGAACTCCATTTCAGGATCGTTGGCGCGATGGCGGGCGGCCTTGAGGACCATGCCATATCCATCCAAGCCTTTGGCCGGGTTCCCTTTCCCGAAGGCCCAATCAGCCTGTTTGTACGCCTCGACGAGGTACCCGGCGTCGAAGAAAGCCATCGCGTCAGGATTGCCCTTGCCCTCCGCCTGCTGCGCCCGCCGCAGAAGCCGCGAGAGCAGAGCTTGCCGGATTCGGGGGTCTTTCATGGCATAGACGGTCGCCCGGCGAAGGGTCTCCATGCGCACGATGACGGGAGCGTCCGGCGTGAGCAGGGCCAGGGTGTCTTCAACCAGGCGGTTGACGTCGTAGTCCGCCTTGATCGCCCTCCAGGAACCTACACCCCAGGGCAGCGACTTCGCGCCGCCGATCTCATACGGCCAGCAGATCAGCGGCGGGCCTGCTTCAGCAGAAGGAAGGAAAACAAAGAGGAGCGTGACAACGATTCCCACCGCCACCCAAAAACATTTTGTGCAGCTCATGCGTCGGTACCTCCCGATTGGTCTTGCTTGTCGAAAACTAGGACGCCGCAAAAAAGGCCAGCGTTAACAAGCCGGTTCGAAACGAAGAAGCGAAGCGTCTCATGGCCGGTAAATCCACGCGGCGGTAGTGGCCTCGTCCGTGTTTCCGTAACCCCCAGTGATCACGACGCTGCCATTCGGCAGCAGCGCCGCTGCCGCGAAGTAGCGTGCCTTGGCCAGGCCGCCGTCGGCCAAAAGGAAGCTGCCGGTGGCCGGGTCGTACACCTCAACGCGCTCAGCTCCACCGGCAATGAGCACCTTCCCGTTTTTCAAAACGAGAACGGTCGAGTGAAACTTGAATCGCGCAGCGTTCATCCTGCCAGCCATGTGGAAGCGAGCCGTAGTTGGATCGCAAAGTTCGGCGGTGTTCTTTTGCCCGCGCCAGTCGCGTTCGTCGGAACCGCCGAGGATGAGCACGCGACCATCCGGCAGCACGGCGGCGGCGTGCTTGTGCCGGGCGGTGCTCATGCTGCCGACGGGCGTAAACCGCCTGCTCAGGGGATCGTACACCTCGGCGCTCGCCAGGACGCGGCCATCCGGGCCGGTCCCGCCCGCAACCAAAACTTTGCCGTCTTTCAAAAGGACCATCACGTGGGGAATGCGGGCGGTGGACATGGGGCCGGTAGCGGTGAATCTTCCTGTCACCGGATCAAAGAGTTCTGCGCTCGCGAGATTGCGCTCACCATCCGAGCCTCCGGCAATCAGAACCTTGCCATCGGGCAGCAGAACGGCAGCGTGGGAGCTGCGCGACGTGGTCATGGGCCCTGCGGGAGTAAAGGTTCCGGTCGAGTGGTCGTAGAGTTCAGCGCTCGCCACCGCCCGCCCCTTCCACTGCCCGTGCTCCCTGTAGCGACCCTCGAGACCCCCGCCGATGAGGAGCTGGCCGTTGGGAAGAAGCGTAGCCGTGTGGCTTACGCGCCGGGTCAACATGCCCGCAGCAGGACTAAATCGGCCCGAGGCAGGTTCGTAGAGTTCGCAACTCGCGAGGAAAACCCCGTTGCGCTCCATGCCTCCAGCCATCAGGACTTGTCCATCGGGCAATGTCGTTGCGGTATGCCCAGCACGAGGCGCAGCCATGCTGCCCGCAACCGAGACGCTTCCCGCAGCTCTCGACCTGTTCGATGACGGTGCCCCCGTGACGAAAAGCAAGCCGGCGAGAATCACGGAGACAAGAACAGTCTCGATGATGGTGGCGGACTCAAAAGGTGATCGGAATGCTCGTTGCATGACGCGAACTTCCTCAGCTTTCCGCTTTGCACGAAAACACGCTAAAGTCGCAGGGAGCGTTGACAGGGTGCTGAAAAACTCCCTGTTTGGAACTGCGAATGCCGTTTAGTCGGCACGAAGGCCAAAAGCCGCGTTTTGAGCGGCCAATCTCCATGTTGAAACGCATGAAGACCGCGGCCTATCAGCTCAGTCAGAAGCTCCGCAAGAAAGCCGAGCAACTCTTCGGCTGGATGAAACAACCGGGCGGAGTGCGCAAAGTGCGTCACGTGGGCCGCTGGAAGATCCAGCAAGTGGCGTACCTGTGGGCGGCGGCCTACAACCTGCTGCGGCTGGTGAACCTGGAAGCGCTGGGTGCCGCTGAATAGAGAAAATCGAAGAAAGGAAGAGGTGCAGAAGAACGAAACACGGATGCCTGCGGAGCGCAATCGGAGTCGGCCCCGTCGTTTTTTCATGCTTGGCCGCATCCCCATCTCAAAAGTCACCCGTTCTTCAGCACCCTGTTAAGCTTCCGCCCAACGCGAAATACAGGGACAAGCAAAGGTCAGCCGCGCTCGAGAGACTCCAGGATGGCTCGCAGCGTGGCAATCAATTCCTGTCTGGAGACTTGCGATTTGCGAAACTGGATGCGAAGGCTGTATTGCTCATCCGGCGGTTTGAAGGCAAACACGAACGGCTTCGGCCGGCCCTCTTTGTCGGCGCGCCGCTCGGCGCGGGCTTCCTCGCGGGTAAACCCCCCGTGAGCAAAGCGCTGGACCAGCTCGGCCATTTTCCTTTCATTTGACTGGCGGGCCACCTGAAGGAGCATCGACTTGCTCACAACCCCTTTCTCCGTGCAAAGCCTTCGAATGGGCTCGGGAATCTCGCGCAACGTCAAGGTCTCCGTCACCGACGGCCGCGACTTGCCGATCCTCCTCGCTATTTCCTCATGGGTGTAGTCGAAACCGCTCGCCAGTTGATGCAGCCCCTCAGCCTCTTCAAACGCCGTCAAATCTTTCCGCTGAAGATTTTCCACCAGCGCCAGCTCCAGCGTTTCCGCGTCGTCAGCAATCTTTTCAATACAGGGTAGTTCAAGCAGGCCGGCCGAACGAGCCGCGTGATAGCGACGTTCGCCGGAGATGATGATGTAGATGTCATCGCCGGGCGTGTAGCGCACCAGCAGCGGCTCAAGCACACCCTTTTCCCGGATCGACTCAGCCAGCTCGCGCAACTCCCCAAGCGCCTTGCGCGGTTGATTGGGATTGGGGCGAATCTTCTCCACCGGGATCATGCGCCCCACCGCGGCGCCGCTGTATGACGTCAGCGCCTCCACGTAGTGGGCGTCGTGACGCATCTTGATGGTGATGGGAAGGCCGGCTTTTCTAGACACGTTGGAGAACCTCCAGGGAAAGCTTCTTATACTCGCTGGCGCCGGATGAGTCGGGCGCATACGTCAAGATCGTCTCTTTATAGGCCGGGCTCTCTTCCAGGCGTACGCTCCGGCTGATCTTGGTGCGAAATACCTTGTCCCCGAATACCGCCTTGATCTGCTTGTAGGTGTCCTGAGCAACCGAGGTGCGCTTGTCGAAAAGGGTTATCAGCACACCCAGGATCTGAAGCTCCGGGTTCGGCCGCGAGCGCACCCGTTCGTAGGTCTCCAGCAAATCGTCCGTCCCCTCAAGCGCGTAGTAAGTGGACTGGATGGGCACCAGCAGATGGGTGGCCGCTACCAGCGCGTTCACCGTCAGCAAACCCAGCGCCGGTGGGCAATCAATCAAGATGATCTCAAAATCCTTGCGGATGCCTGCCAGCGCGTCTTTCAGCTTGAACGGAGCGTCGAATTGGCCGGCAAGTTGCTGCTCCACTTTGGCAAGAGCAATGCGCGATGGGGCAACACATAGGTTCTTCGTCTTCGTGGCCTTGATGATCGTCGGAAAATCAGCATGATGGTCGGACAGCACATCGAACATCGAGCTCGTAATCTCTTGCGGCTCCATAAACGTGATCGAGCAGTTGGCTTGGGGATCGAGGTCGATGAGAAGAGTCTTTTTCCCGCGCTCCGCCAGGGCGGCGGCGAGGTTGATGGCGGTGGTGGTCTTGCCAACGCCGCCCTTCTGGTTGGCAATCGCTATGACAACGGACAAGCTGGGCTCCGGTTTGAACCTCCTGTAGTCCGCACCGACTACTACATCTTATACCTGCCTAAGTCCTCGTCGTTCAAGCCCTCCAGCCATTTCCGTAGTTCCTCATTGCTGACTTTATCGGAGACGGCGTTGACAATCTTCGAGGACTTCAAGACCGAGTCATCCACATAAATAGGGCAATCCAGGCGCAGGGCCAGAGCCAGGGCATCGCTCGGGCGCGAGTCAATGGACATGATCTGCCCGTTGCGCTTGAGCCAGATCAGCGCAAAAAACGTGTCGTCGCGGAGCTCGTTGACCACCACCTTTTGCACTTGAACGTCAAGCCCCAGCAAGAGATTCTTCATCAGGTCGTGGGTCATGGGACGCGGCGTCTGAACCTTTTCGATCTCGAGCGCGATCGCATTGGCCTCATAGACTCCCACCCAGATCGGCAAGACGGCGCTTCCGTTCACGTCTTTCAGGACCACGATCGGCATGTTGGTAACCGGGTCCATCATCAGTCCGCGAATCTTCATTTCGATTTCCATCTTGGCCTCAATTCTGGGTTGCCATTGCTCCCCAAAGCAAGCCCCCCTCCACTTCGCCGATCAAAGAATTGGGCCCGGCTTGCGTCACCCGAACCCAAACGTAGTCGCCCGGCTTGACCGAACCATTGTCCGAACCGTTGTCCGATCCGTTACTCGGAAAATTCACCGTGCGATGGCACGACGTGCGCCCGCTCAACTGACCTTCGCGCCCCTGACCTTCCACCAACAGCTCAAATCTCCGGCCGATGAGCGACTGATTTCGTCTCTCCTGGATCGCCCGCTGGCGGGCTTGCAGCTCGCGCAAACGCCTCCCCTTCTCCTCCTCCGGGATTGCGTCCCCGAGCGCCAGCGCCGACGTCCCCGGCCGCCGCGAATATTTGAAAGAGAACAGAGAATCGTATTGAGCGTAGTCGAGCAAGCTCAACGTTTCCTCGAAGTCGGCTTCCGTCTCGCCGGGAAACCCCACGATGATGTCCGTCGTGATGCTAATAGCACGTTTTGCGCAGCGGATACAATCAATTTTCTCGAGATACTGTTCGCGGGTGTAGTCGCGTTTCATGCCCGCCAGCACCGCCGTCGAGCCCGATTGCACCGGTAGATGAACGTGATTGCACAACACCGGATGGGCTTCGATGGCTTGCACGATCTCCCGCGTGAAATCGCGCGGATGCGAGGTGGTAAAGCGCACCCGCCGCACCCCGCCCACTTCGCCGGCGGCGCTCAGCAGCTCGGCAAAATTCCATTTTCGCGCCGAGGGATCCCGATAGGAGTTGACGTTCTGCCCCAGAAGCTGGATTTCGGTGTAACCAAGCTCCACCAGCGCCCGCGCTTCCGCAAGCACCGATTCGCTCGTGCGGCTCCGCTCCGGCCCGCGGGTCATCGGAACGACGCAATAGGCGCAGGACTTGTCGCAGCCCTCGATGATGGTGATGTAGGCGCGGAAGGGATTGTCCCGCCGCGTGAATTCCGTTTCAAAGGTCTCTTCGGTATCGAGGCTCAGCCCCGTCAAGCGCCGCTTGCCCGATTCCAACTCGGCCAGAAGCTGCGGAAGCTTTCGATAAGAGGCTGAGCCGCATACCAGCCCCACCCACGGAGCCCGCTCGAAAATGCGCTCGCCCTCTTGCTGCGCCACGCAGCCCAGAACGGCGATGGTCTTGCCGCCGTTATCACGCTTGAACTGGCCCAGCCGCGAAAAAACTTTTTGGGCGGCTTTTTCCCGGATGCTGCAGGTGTTGTACAGGATGAGGTCCGCTTGCCCGTCCGTCTCCACCTGGCGATACCCCCGGGAAATCAGCAGCCCGGCAACCTTTTCCGAGTCGTGCGCGTTCATCTGGCAGCCGAAGGTTTCGATGTAAAAGGTTTTCGCCCCAGCGTCGGCCATGGCCCCTGCCCTTCTATCGGATCCTCGGCTGAGTCTTTCTACAGCGATGTCAAAATGCGCGCTCATGAGCGATCGATTTCCTGATGATCGTGACGTCCTCGATTCTACCATACGGAACGGAAACTCGCCGCGCCAAACAGCGCCGGCAACGGTTGTGCTTAATCTCGCATCTCTATTCGTTGACGCATCATTAAGGCTATGTTAACTTTTGAAAGTTACGCTGTCACCTCCGAGCAAGGAGAGACGTGGGTCTGTACATTCTGGCTGAGGCAAACGTCAGCCATCTGCTGCTGCAAACCGGTTGGGTCGCCCGGGCCACCCTGATTGTCCTTGTCCTCTTCTCCATTTTTTCCTGGGCTATCATCCTGCAGAAAATTTTCCGCCTGAAGAAGGCAAGTGGCCACACCGCCCGCTTTCTTGACCAGTTTCGGCAGACGCTGAAGCTGGTGGAGCCGCAGATGTACGGCGCGGCATTCGGCTCGAGTCCTCTGTTGAGTCAGTATCGTGCCGCGTATGCGGAAATGGAAAGCCAGGTAGGAGCCAACAATCCGCATGGCAAGCTTAAAAGCTCGGACGCCATAGAAACCGCCGCCAGGCTGGCGGCAGCCGCCGAAATGCAACGCCTGGAAGCCCGCATGAGCTGGCTGGCGACCACCGCTGGAGCGACGCCCTTTATCGGCCTGTTCGGAACCGTCTGGGGAATCATGGGCGCCTTTATGGGACTGGGCACGGCTGGCGCTGCCACCTTGCGGGCCGTCGCCCCGGGCATTGCCGAGGCTTTGGTCACCACCGCCGCCGGCCTCTTTGCCGCCATCCCCGCCTTGATCGCTTACAACCAATTCGTCCATCGTATCCGCGACTTCGGAACCATTATGGACAACTTCGCGATGGAGTTCCGGGTCCGCGCCGAGAAGCTCTACACCTGACTCGGGAGAAAAAACCATGCCAAGTCCTGTGAGCCGCGAAGCCAAAACGCAGAGTTCCCTGGCGGACATCAACATCACCCCGCTCGTGGACGTCGTTCTCGTCTTGCTGATCATCTTTATGATCACTGCCCCGGTGCTCCAATCCGGCATTGATGTCAGCTTGCCCAAAACTCGCCAGGTGGAAGAGATCACCGAAGAAAAGTTGGTGGTGACCATTGACCGGGCGCAAAGGGTCTATCTGGGCAATGAGCCGATGAACATCCATCAGCTCGGCCCAAGGATCAAAGCATCCGCCAGGGCGGGAGCCCGGCAGTCCGTATTTCTGCGCTGCGACCAGTCCGTGCCCTTTGGCAGCTTTGCCACGGTCATGGATGAGGTTCGCCAGGCCGGCATTGTCAACATCAGCGTCGTTACCGAACCGCTCGCCGCAAGGAAAATGTAGAAGGCCCTGCTATGGGAGCATTCGCCATACCCGCGCCGCCGCCGGAGAAATGGGGGAGACCGCTGGCCATTTCCCTGCTCTTCCACGGTTTGATGCTGGGTGCCATCTTCCTCACCGCCTTCTATCCCTTTCGCCGCGGCCCGGGTTGGGGTTATGGCGTTGGCGGGGAAGGCGCCATCAGCGTGACGGTGGTGAAAAGCCTCCCCGGGATTCCGTTGCCTTCTCCCGAAGCGCAAACCCTGAGCAAGACCGTGGACTTGACGAAAGGCCTGTATAAATCCGAGCCCAGGCCGAAAAGGAAGGAGCTGGAGGCAACCCCACTCCCGAAATTTGAGAAGGAGAAGCCGGAGGTCTATCGTTCCCGGCCATCGCGCGTGGACGAGGTCAAGGAGCCGCCCCTTGTCGGGGCCATCCCCTACGGTCAGGGCGGCGCTCCGGCCCTGCCCTATGGACAGTTCCAGGTGGGCACGACAAGCGCCGGGATGGAATTCGGCGCCGAAAGCGGTTTCGGCGAAAAGTTTCCTTGGTACGTGGACGCCGTGCGGCGACGCATCAGCTCCAACTGGCTGATCACCACCATTGACCCTTCCATTCAGTGGGCGCCACGCGTCATGCTCGCCTTTGAAATCGCCCGCGACGGCAGCGTCTTGAACACTCAGTTCCTCCGACGCAGCGGCCTCGCCAGCGTGGATCGAGCGGCGTTGCGCGCCGTACAGGATTCAAGCCCCCTCGATCGCCTCCCTTCGGAATTTCGCGGCTCTCGGGTGTCAGTCGAGTTTTGGTTTGATTTCCGGCGGTGAGTAGGGGCAAGCTTCAGCTT
The DNA here is from genome assembly GCA_036514995.1 of Candidatus Acidiferrales bacterium. NCBI lineage: Bacteria > Pseudomonadati > Acidobacteriota > Terriglobia > Candidatus Acidiferrales > Candidatus Acidiferrales bacterium. The sequence goes on along the minus strand of DATBWB010000142.1, from coordinate 7,499 downwards.
GCCCTCATTTGGGGCGGTGTATCAGTCTTGAGGAGTCCGATGGCACCTCGCAAAACCATCTTTGCCCTTCTTCTCTTGCTGATTCTTATGACCCTTTGCCGGCTTGCCCCGATTCGCTCGGGGCTGGCCGCCGCCCAGGAGGACTGGTTTCGCACCGGTACCGGACTCGGCGCCGAACGGGTCAAGCTGGCCGTGCCGGAATTCACCGCCCGCTCGCCGCAGGCGGCTCCGCTCGCCAAAGTTTTCAACCAGACTTTGAAGGCTGATTTGGAATACGCCGGAATCTTCGAGGTGTCGAGCTCGAGCTTCTACCCGTTGAAGCAGCCGGCGACTCCCTCTGAAGTCACGGCCGCCGATTGGAGCGAGCCGCCCCTCCAGGCGCACGTTCTCGTCCTGGGAAATCTTTCCACCGAAGCCAATCAACTCATCGTCGAAGCCTGGGCGCTCGACGTCCGTAATGCCCGCTTGCCGGAGATTGTCGGCAAGCGCTACCGCGACCTCCCCGCCGAAGAGGCCGCCCGCCGCCTCGCCCACCAATTCGCCGACCAGATCGTCGTCCGCCTCGGCGGCGGCGTCCCCGGCATCCATTCCACCAGGATCGTTTTCATCAGCAACCGTTCCGGCTCGAAAGAGCTCTGGATTTGCGATTATGACGGCTCGAACCCCAAACAGCTTGCTCGCCTCCGCTCCATCTCCCTGGCCCCAAAGTGGTCGCCCGACGGTCTCCGCATTGCCTTCTCCTCCAAGGTCGGCAACAACTGGGAGGTCCAAATTTTTTCCCTCGAGACGGGCAAACTCCTTGCCTTCCCCCACTACCGCGGTCTCAACACCACCCCCGCCTGGTCGCCCGATGGCCTTCAGATCATCTTTTGCTCATCCATGTCCGGTGATCCGGAGTTATACCTGGTGGACTGGAACGGGACCAACCTGAAGCGGCTGACCCATGTGCGCGGCGTCGAAATTTCCCCGGCCTTCAATCCCAAGACCGGCGGCCAGATCGCTTTTGTTTCCGATCGTGGTGGCTCGCCGCAAATTTATATGATGGATCGCGACGGCGCCAACGTCCAGCGCATCGCCGGCGGCGAGGGCTACGTGGTGGATCCGTCTTGGTCGCCCAACGGCCAACTCCTTGCCTTTTCCTGGCGCCGGCCTAACGGGAACTACGACATGTACGTCATGGACGTGGCGACCAGAGAAGCGCGCCAGTTGACCCGCGATGCCGGCAGGAACGAGCATCCCTCCTGGGCCGCCGATGGCCGGCATCTTGTTTTTCAATCCAATCGCACAGGTTCCTGGCAACTCTGGACCATGTTGGCCGATGGCTCCCTGCCCCGGCAGATTACCCAGGGCGGCACGAATGAGGCTCCCAATTGGGGACCGCCATAAACGGGGATACCGGTTCAGCTCACCGGCTTCTGCCCGTGGGACTCTAAACGCATTCTTGCCGAATTCGGTGTCCCGGCGCAGTTTGATTGTGGTACGATTCCCGGTTTGATAGCGGTTAGGCGGCTTTTTCATCTTCTGCCCGATGCCGCAACTCGCTGAGGAGGAAGCACCATGTCAGGAAATCGCAGGTGGAGTTTCGTAGCGGCGCTTGGTCTGTTCTTCTTGGTCATGTTTATCGGCGCTTGCCAGAAAAAAGTGGCGCCGCCTCCGCCTCCCCCGCCTCCGCCACCGCCGCCGGCGGCGCCCACCGTCACCCTGCAAGCCGCTCCATCCACCATCTTGCGCGGTGAATCTACCAACCTGAGTTGGTCTTCGACCAACGCCACTGATCTCGATTTATCGGATGTGGGCAAAGTCGCCCCCGAGGGTTCCACCCGCGTCTCCCCTGGCGATTCAACCACCTACACCATCACCGCCAAGGGCCCCGGCGGCTCCGCCGACGCCAGTGCGCGGGTTACGGTGAACGTCCCGCCGCCCCCGCCTCCGCCTCCACCGGCGCCGACGATTGAAGAACTCTTCGCCCGCTACGTCAAGGATGCCTTCTTTGACTTTGACAAATCCGACCTTCGGCCGGACGCCCGCGAGGCGCTCGCCGCCGATGCTGAATTCCTGCTGGCCCACGCGGAGGTAAAAATCCTGGTGCAGGGCCATTGCGACGAACGCGGTTCGAGTGAATACAACCTCGGTCTCGGCCAGCGCCGCGCTGACGCCACCAAGGATTTTCTGGTATCGCTCGGAGTGGCCGCTGACCGCATCGCCACCGTCACCCTGGGCAAGGAATCGCCCTTCTGCGCCGAGCACAACGAAGATTGCTGGCAGCAGAATCGCCGTGGCCATATCTTGATGGCCAGGTAAGTAGCGGCGTCCCGATGTATCGGGACGCCCCCTGCTTGCGGCCCCCTTGCCCAAAGGCCCGTGCCCCGGCCCCTATATCGCTACGCCGGGCCGCGCCTTTGCTTTTCTGAGGGAGGAATAAGCTTTGATGAAACGCCTTTGCACGCTACTTCCCCTTCTTTTGGTGGCGCTCCTGCTGGCGCAGCTCCCCGCCGGCGCCGTTGCCAAGGAAATCATCCAATTGCAACGCGACGTCGCCCTCCTGCAACAGCAGGTGCGCGACCTCCAGCAGTCGGTCACTCAGAACCATGCCGTCCTGAAGACGCTCGTTGAGCAGGCCACCGACTCCGTCAACCGCATGAACGCTTCCCTGGCCACCTTGCAGAAAACCGTCCAGGACGCTCAGGCCAACACCAATGCCCGCACCGACACCCTGGCCGGACAGGTGCAAGCCCTTGCCGACGGCCTCGAGGAGGTCAAGGCGCGCCTCGCCCGGCTTTCCCAGCAGTTTGCCGATACTCAGGGCGTGATCCAATCCATGGATGCCAAGCTGGCCGCTGCCGCTCAGCCGCCCCCCAGCGCCACTCCCCCGGTGATCACCCCGCCGATGAGCGGTGAAGTGCTCTACCAGAACGCCTTGCGCGACTTGAATGGCGGCAAATTTGATCTGGCGCGCCAGGAGTTCAATGACTATCTCAAATATTTTCCGGCAGGCGAGTTTGCCTCCAACTCCCAGTTCTACATCGGCGAGACTCACTACCAGCAGGCAAGGTATGCCGAAGCGGTAGTCGCCTACGACAAAGGCTTGCTGAACTACCCCAGGGGCAACAAGGTGCCCGAATCCTACCTCAAGAAGGGCTTCGCATTGATTGAGCTGGGCCAGCGCGCCGCCGGCTCCCGCGAACTGCGCATTGTCGTCCAACGCTTCCCCAACACCGACGCCGGTCGCCTCGCCCGAGAACGCCTGCGCCGGCTAACAACTCCCTAGGGAGCACTGCTGAAATTGCTTGACAACCATCTGCTACAAAAACCCCGAAAATCGGCCATCTCTTCCGGTTGTACGTCAAGCTAATTTTGCACTGGTCTTTAGTGCCGTTCTGTTAGAGCGTCGGGGCTTCAGCCCTGACATTGCCGCCTCTTACCCTCCCCGCCCGCATTGTCATCCTGCCCGCACATTGTCATCCTGAGCGAAGCGAAGGATCTGCTTGTCCACTCCCTACTCCCTACTACCTACTCCCTTCCTCTGTGTCCTCTGCGGTGCCTTCTTCGTTGCATGGTTGCTCAGCGGTTGGTCGGACCAATGCTTGATGGGCTCTGTCTTGAGTCTTGGGTCTTGAGTCTTGTGTCTTCGCTTTTCGCTTTTCGTTTTTCGATCCCGCCTATATACTTCTCGCCGGCACCCAACGCTCGGCACTCGAAACGAGGTGTTCCATGACCGTCAACCGCGTAATTCTCGTCGGCCGACTGGGCAAGGACCCGGAGATGCGTTACACGCCGAACGGCACGGCGGTTTGCAAATTCTCTCTGGCCACGGACGAAGGCTGGCGGGATCAAACCGGCCAGCTCCAAAAGCGCACCGAGTGGCACAACATCGTCGCCTGGACCAAGCTGGCTGAGAACTGTCAGAAGCTGCTCACCAAAGGGAAGCAAATCTACGTCGAGGGGCGCATCCAGACAAGACAATGGGACGACCGCGACGGCAACAAGCGCACGACCACCGAAATCGTCATCGGCACCATGCGCCTGCTCGGCTCACGCGCCGAAGCCGCTGCCGCTGGCGCCGCCGCCGCCGCTGAGGCTGCTCCAGAAGTACCCGTTCACGGTGAACCCGAAGAACCAGCCGCCGGACCCGTGGTGAGCGATGAAGATATTCCCTTCTAAAGTCTTTGACTCTTAGACTTTTAGACTCTTGGACTTTAGCTTCGACCCTTCGACTCCAACTTTGCCGAACGCTGTCATTCTGAGTCATTTGTAGGGGCAAGCTTCAGCTTGCCCTTCCGGTTTCTCTTTTTATTTTCTATGTTATTCGTACCGCAACGCTTCGATGGGGTTGAGCTGGGCGGCCTTTTTGGCCGGGTAGTAGCCGAAAAACACGCCGACGCCGATGGAAAAGACGACGGCGGTAACAATCGCAATCGGCGAAATAAAAGTCGGCCAGCGCAGAATCCCGGAAACGAGCGAGGCGCTAGCCCAGCCGAAAACGATCCCCGCCATCCCGCCCAGGATGCTCAAGGTCATCGCCTCCAGCAAAAACTGCCGCTGAATGTCCCACTCGGTTGCGCCCACGGCCATCCGAATGCCAATCTCGCGCGTGCGCTCCGTCACCGAAACCAGCATGATGTTCATGATGCCGATGCCGCCGACAATCAACGACACCGAGGCAATGCTGCCGAGCAGCATGGTAAAAATGCGGCCGGTCTGCTCGGCAAGCTGAGCGACGTCGGACTGGGTGCGGATGAAGAAGTCGTCCTCCTCGTCGGGCCGAAGGTGGTGCCGCTCGCGGAGGAGTTGGCTGATTTGGACTTGGGCCGATTCAGAAGCCTCGCGGGAAATCGCCGACATGGACGTAAAATGCAGCCAGGTGATCCCGGCAATCTTCTTCTGTACCGTCGTATAGGGCGCCATGATGCGGTCGTCCTGGTCATCCCCCATGGCCGATTGCCCTTTGGAGGACATCACGCCCAACACGCGAAATGGCAGGTTGCCAATGCGGATCGTTTTCCCGACAGGGTTCTCCGGCCCAAAGAGATTGTCCACCACGGTTTGTCCCAGGACGCAGACGTTCTGAGCCGCATCCACATCTTCTTCGGAAAAGAGCGTCCCGGCCTGCACCGGCCAGTTGCGGACTTCAAAATATTCCGGGGTAGTCCCCAGGATGCGAGTATTCCAATTCAGGTTGCCATAAACCACCTGGCCGCCGGCACCGACGCCCGGCGCGCCACTCCGAATCAGCGGCACCTCGCGCAGGATGGCCTGAAGGTCGTCCACCGTGAGGCTCTTGGTTTGAGAGGCGCCCATGCGCATCCCGCCGCGGTTCACGCTCCCGGACACGACAAAGACGGTGTTAGTGCCAAAGCTTTGGATTTGCTCCTGCGTTTGTTGCGCGGCACCCTGGCCAACGCTCACCATGGCGATCACGGCGCCGACTCCGATAATGATGCCGAGCATGGTGAGGATGGACCGCATCTTGTTCCGCGCCAGCGCCCGCAGCGCCAGCCGAATCGTTCCCCAGAAATCCATCGAGCCTCCTATAGTAGGGGCGGTTCGGGAACCGCCCTACTTCCTACCGCCGTTCGTGAACCGCCCCGGCATCCTACCACGGTTCGCGAACCGCCCCTGCTGTCTCCTGTCCCCACCGCAAGGGATTCGTCGCAATGTATTCGCGGATCTTGTTCAATTCATCCTCATTCCGAACAATGTGTTCGTAATAATTCCGTTGCCAAACCCGTGCGCCACGCACATTCCGAATTTCGTTGATCCGTTGGGTGGAAATCGTTTTGAACGCCCCGATCAAACGACCCAGGGGTTTGCGTTTAATTGCCGTTGTAGGGGCGGTTCGGGAACCGCCCCGGCATTCTGCGGTTGTAGGCGCGGTTCGGGAACCGCCCCTTGCCGAACCGCCCCTGCGTCCCTCGTCGGTGATTACAATAATCCCATGCAGATGGTTGGGCATGACAATCCATTCATCCAAATCCACGTTCGGGTATCGTCGGGCCAACCATTGCCAACACAGCGCCGCCATTTTCCCATATTCGTTCAATCGCACCACACCGTCGGTTACCTCGCCCAACAGATGTTCTCCGTCACTCGTGCACACGGTGACGAAATACGCTCCAGCCTGCGAATAATTGTAGCCGCGTAACCGGATCGACCGCCGATGATGTATTTGGGGATCGTATTTCACGCCAGTTCCTATCGGAATGGTTCTTTTGTAGGGGCGGTTCGCGAACCGCCCCTACACCTTCACCAACCGCCCCTACATTTCTTCCTCCTCCTCTTCCCCGACGACCGGCAGCGTTGGCAGAACCTCGCGGGCATAGGCCCGGTTCGCGACCACCGTATCCCGCTGAATTCTTCCATCCCGGAAGATAACGTTGCGCTTGGCGTAGCGGGCAATATCCGGCTCGTGGGTAACGAGGACCAGGGTAAGGTTTTGCTCGTCGTTAAGCCGCTGGAAGATTTCCATCAATTCGACGCTGGTCCGGCTGTCGAGGTTCCCGGTAGGCTCGTCGGCCAAAAGGATGGCAGGCCGGTTGACCAGGGCCCGCGCAATGGCCACTCGCTGCTGTTCCCCGCCGGAAAGTTGGCTCGGGAAGTGCTGCCGGCGGTCTTCGAGTCCAACTCGCCGGAGAGCGTCGATGGCCAACTGTTCGCGTTCCTCGAGTGACAAGCCGGCATAGATCGTCGGCAGCTCCACGTTTTCGAGCGCCGTCGTCCGCGCCAGCAGGTTGAACTGTTGGAAGACAAAGCCGATTTTACGGTTGCGCACCCGTGCCAGCTCGATTTTGCTGAATTCGCTGACATCGTGGCCCTCGAGCATGTACCGCCCGCGGGTGGGCCGGTCGAGGCAGCCGATGATATTCATCAAGGTGGACTTACCCGAGCCGGAAGCTCCCATAATCGCCACAAATTCCCCCGGATGAACCTCCATGGTGACACCCCGCAAGGCATGCACCTGCACTTCGCCCAGGTCATACACCTTGTGCACATGCTCGAGATGGATCATCGTCGCATTTGTGGCGGGGTCTGCATTGGTCGCCATCGGATTCGTCAGGGACATATTTCTCTTTTCTCTTTTCCGATTTCTATTTGTTCTCTTTTCTATTTTCCATTTTCCATTTTCTGATTTCTCTTTGTCTCTTCGCCTCTTCCACTTTTCGACTCTTGGACTTTAGTTTCATCTCTTCGTCTCCCCGCCTCCTTGCCTCTTACCTCGGCCCAGCACTCAACGCGCAGCACCCGACACATCCTTCGTAGCGCCGCCTTCCAGGCGGCTTTCTGTCAAGCGTTTCAGGTGTCAGGATCGAGCGAAAGTCTCCTAATTCGGTTTGACGATTGTGAACTCGTCTCGGTTTCAGGTTTCTAGGGTCAGGGTTCAGCGAAGGCCCGCCCCCCCTCAGCGGCCAAGCGTCGTGTCAGCTTCTCTCTTCCGCACTCGGCACTCGACACTCGGCACCCAGCACTCGAAACGAGGTGTTCCATGACCGTCAACCGCGTAA
>DATBWB010000141.1 GCA_036514995.1 Candidatus Acidiferrales bacterium | reverse complement strand
CAGGATAACCGCCGGCCGGACCTGGAGCGGAGCAACTCCACGTTTGATCAGCGGCACCGCTGGGTGACGAGCGCGGTGTTCGAAAGCCCCTTCAAGCGCACCGACGAGGGCTGGCACCGCAAGTTTCTGGCTGACTTCATCGTCGCCCCAATCATCGAGGTGGCTTCAGGCAGGCCCTTCAGCGTCCTCACCGGCACGGACCTAAGCTTGGACTTCGGGTCGAACACGGACCGGCCGTCGGTGGCTTCTTCTGGCGGGGTATCGTCGCCGTTCATCCCCGGCGTTAACTTTGTCCCCCCCACGGTGTGCGACGTGGCGGTGCCGGGGGTGACGACCCCGTTCGGCTTCGGCTGCACGGGCAACCTGGGGCGAAACGCCTTTGTGCGGCCCAACTTCTTCCAGTGGGACCTGCGCGTTTCGCGCAAGTTCTACTTTGGCGAGAAGCTGAACCTTGAGTTCATCACCGATATGTTCAACCTGTTCAACCGTTTCAACGTCGGCGACGTGAGCCCGTTGTGCAATCCCGTCGCTGGGACCTGCAGCGCCGGCGAGCCTACTGCAGCGCTCGATCCGCGGCAGTTCCAGTTTGGGTTGAAGTTGAATTTCTAGTAAGGCTGCGCGCAGCGGCTGCCTGCAGAGTTTGTCTGAAAACGCATCCACGCCGAGCCCGGTGGCACCCGCCACCGGGTTCGTTCTTTGTCCCCCAGGCAGGTGCCTGGGGGCTCGGCGCCCGGGGTCGAGTGCTTGGTGCTGGGTGCCTCCCGGTTCTAGCGCCCTGCCCCTGACGAGCCACGCGAGTTTTCACACGGACTGTCCAGGCGGGCATTCCCATGCGGCAGCCAGGCGTGCCGGCCTAAACGCCGCTACAAGATATAGACCTACCGGCCAGGCAGAATCTGAATTGCTGCATCGAGATAAAGTCGAATTTCGGGGTGCCCGATGCGGGCGGCCGAGGCGCGACGCGCCAGTTTGACCAGGTCGCCGCGAATTTTTTCCGGCTGTTGCGGCTGTTTGTCCAATTGGAGCAGCAAACGACTCAATCTTCGAACGAGATCAGAATCGGCGTGGCCTCGTGCGGCAAGCAGCAACTCCCGGAGGCGCGAGGCCAGAGGAGTTGCCGACGGTGGCGGGATGACCCATGCCGCCAGGCGAAACTCGCCACTTGCTTTGGCAGCGACCTCGACGACACCGCTGTTCGTGGGTCCACCCGTGCTCCGGATGAATAGCTCCTCACCGCCCATCCATTGGACTGCCTCGGGGTTGAGATTGCGTACCACCAGTGCCACAGAATCCTCGGTGCCCCGAACCATCACATAGACGTAGTTTTTCTGTCCCGTCTTGAGTGTGTCGGCGTAGGCCGCCAGACTCAACTCCACCACCGTGGCTCGACCGGCTTCCACGCGGTGATCGCCGGACTGAAGGATGAGCGGCAACGGGCCGGGAGGAGTGCTGGGTGCCGGGGCGAAGACGATCGCCAGCGGCGAGGCGGCCAAGACCAGTGCCGGCTCGTTCCCCAACCACGCCCGGTTTTGATCGGCTCGGCCGCCAAAGCCGAACCCGACCAGCGGCACCAATTCCTTCCGGGCGAACGTGAGCGGCACGCGATCTACGTGGAAAGGGGTAAGCGGATCGAGAAGGTCAGCGACCACCGGAGCGCTCGCCCCGATTCCTTCGAGGCTCGCCACCGAGGGAGTTCCGGCAAGCCCCGATTCGATCGGCGCAAGAGTGGCCGTCAGCAGCCCCGGCCCGGCGGGCGCCAGAAAAACAGCCCGCCCCGTCTCATCGGTGCGCACTTTCCTCCCATCGGATAGCTCGACCGTCGCTCCGGATAGTAGCCGGCCATCGCCGGCTACCACGGCCAACGTCGCCCATTTCCCAGCCACCAGCAGCGGAGGCAGTACAATCTCAGGGTGGGGCGGTGTCGTCGCTGGTGCTGCTGCCGGAACGGCAAGCTGCCACGCGCACCAGGCGGCAAGCAAGGTGGCTCGGATCACGGTTCCAGAATACCAGCGGCGTCAAGCAGGTTGGGCGGTTCTTCAGGCCGTCCGGGTGGTACCGGGGTGTCTTTGACACCCTGCGGCGAGAATTGTTAGTATCTCTCGGTTGTCTTGGAGCCGGAGGAGCAGGCAGTGGCGCGCATCTCGCGGCAGGAGCTGAAACACGACGAATTTGTCGAATCGGTTGCGGAAGCGACCGGCTATCTGCGGGGGCACGGCCGGACGATAGCCATCGCTGCCGGGATCGTCGTGGCTGTCTTGATTGCAGTGTTCGGCTACCGGCTTTACGCGGAGCGGCAGTCCATCCGTGCGGAGACCGCGCTTGGCAAAGCCATGCAGACCTTCCACGCTCGCCTCCGGCAGCCGGCCGAGCCAGCGGCCGAGCCGGACGAGATCACGTTCGCTTCCGACTCCATCAAGTATCAATCGGCCCTGAAGGAGTTCGGCGACCTGGTTCAGAAATATCCCCGTACCCGCGCGGCCCGCGTCGCTCGCTACTATTCGGCGCTGAGCCAGATCCAGCTCGGTCAGGCGGAGGCGGCGAGCCGGACGCTCGAAGAGCTGGCCGCCTCGGACGATCGCGAAATCTCCAGCCTGGCCAAGTTTCAAATGGCACAGCTCTACCAACGCTCCGGCAAGTGGAGCGATTCCGAGAAACTTCTTCGCCAGATCATTCAAAACCCCACCTTTTCGGTTTCGAAAGCGGCTGCCGAGATGACCCTGGCGGACCAGCTTCGCCAGAAAAATCCGGCTGAGGCCATCAAGCTCTATGAGCAAGTCCGCAACCAGTTCCCGACCTCGCCTTTGGCGGACACCGCCAAAGAGCGGTTGGACGAATTGAAGCAGTAGCCAGTCTCCGGAAGAAAGAAACTCGAAAATCGAAAATCGAAAAACGGAAAGCGGATGGGAGGCGGGTCTCTCTTTTCTCTTTTCTATTTTCCCTTCCGGTCAGTTGGCCTAGAATGACAGCCTCATGCTGCCCAGCCAAGGTCTTTCGAGCTATGCGATGAGTCTGGCTCGGTCGCGCGGCCGGCGTTATCCGGAACCGCCCCATCCTTACCGCAATGATTATCAGCGGGACCGCGACCGCATCATCCATGCCCGCGCCTTCCGCAGGCTTGAGGCCAAGACCCAGGTCTTTACCACGCGCTATTCCGACCATTTTCGCAACCGGCTTACCCACACACTGGAGGTGGCGCAGATCAGCCGCACGGTAGCCGGCGCTCTCGGCCTGAACGCCGACCTGGTGGAGGCGCTGGCGCTCGTTCACGATATTGGCCACCCGCCTTTTGGTCACGCTGGCGAGCAGCGGTTGGATGAGATCATGAGGAAATTCAACGATCGCTTTGACCACAACCTCCACGCCCTCCGCATTGTGGAGAATTTCGAGCAGCGCTACCCCGATTTTCCCGGACTCAACCTGACCTTTGAAGTGCGTGAAGGGATCATCAAACATTCCCGGGATTATGACGCGGAAGAATTTGCGGAACTGGCCGAGTATTCCTTGGACGAGCGGCCGCCGCTCGAAGCTCAGTTGATCGACCTCTGCGACGAAATTGCCTATAACACCGCCGACCTGGACGACGGATTTGAGGCAAAGCTGCTCACGCTCGAAAGCGTTCTTTCCGGTTGCTCCCTCTTTTGCCGTTTCTATGAACAGGCGGTGCGGCAATACGCGCGCGCCCCCGCCAAACTTCGCTTCAATGAGGGACTACGACAAACCATCAATGCGTTGGTGACCGACCTGCTCGAAAACACAGGGCGGCGGATTGCTGAAGCGGGCGTAGAAACAGTCGAAGACGTTCGCCGCGCCGCGCGCCGGCTGGCCGGGTTGAGCCCGGCCATGGCGGAACAGAATGCCGAGCTCAAAAAATTTCTCTATTCCAATCTCTATCTACACGAACAGTTGGTGGGCGAGCGCGCTCGCGCGGCCGACGCGCTGGAGCAGCTTTTCGACCACTATGTGGCTCATCCGGATGATCTGCCGCGAACGCATTTTGAGAAGACGCGCCAGGAGCCTTTGCACCGGGTCGTGTGCGACTATCTTGCCGGAATGACCGACCATTACTTGCTTCGCCAACAGCGACAGTCAGCCGCCAAGGCTCGAACGAGCAACTGAGATGCTTTCTCTCTGCGAGATCTCAGCCCGCGAGTTCACCCCGAGCGTTCCGGCGAGTAGGGGCCTGGGTCCTTGCGCCACTACATGGCTTTCCGCACTCGGCCCCGGCATGTGCCCTGAGCCTCCAGACCCGGTGGCGGGTGCCACCGGGCTCGGCGGCATACGTTCAAGGCACCTGGGCTGAGTGTAGGTGGAACTGTGGGGGGAGGTGGCAATCCATCTTGGGAAGTTTCGAGATATCTACGGCATGGGCGTCTTGGACGTGCCTTCCCCAAACCGCCCGTTCCGGAGGATTAATGCTCGATTGGCGCCATGCTCCGGCTTTTCTTGACACCCCCCGAGGGCTGGCTATAATAGCCCTTCGCCTTTGACACCATGTTTATTGAAGTCAAAGAGTTAGAGAAGAACAGGCTGCGGATTCGCAAGAGCTACTCGCCGGGCTCGATCGACTACCGTAGTGAGGAGTTCCAGCAGTCGGCACCGCTCGAGGTCCGGGGCACCGCCGAGCTGAACGGCCAGGCGATTCGCATCTTTGGCCAATTCTCGACGCGCGTGGAAATGGCGTGCGCGCGGTGTCTCGAGCCGGTGGAAGAAGAGATCAGCCGGAATTTCGACCTGACCTACCGACCGGTGACTTCGGTTGGCAAACAAGGAGAGGTTGAGGTAAACGAGGAAGAGAGTGAAGTTGGCTATTATCGCGGCGAGGGAATGTTTCTGGCTGACGTGCTGGCCGAGCAGGTCATCCTTGCGCTGCCCATGAAAGTCATTTGCCGGGTTGACTGCCGGGGCCTTTGCCCGACCTGCGGCGCCAACCTCAATGCGGAACACTGCCGGTGCGAAATCCAATCCGGCGACCCGCGGCTGGCCTCGCTGGCCCGCATCAAACAAGACTGGTTCAAGAAACACTAGTGCCGTTCCAATTATTTCAGGGTAAGTGTTTCGAGAAGCCAACATATATTATGATGATAGTTTGCCGTACAACCTTGATACTTTGCGCCCGCCGCGGCAGGTTGGAACGGCACGAGGAGTTTTCATGCCTAATCCGAAACGGCGTCATTCCAAGGCGCGGAAAGCCAAACGGCGCGCTCACGATCATCTGATTGCGCCTGCTTTCTCGGAGTGTCCGAACTGCCACGAGATGAAACTCCCGCACCGCGTCTGCCCGCACTGTGGCTTCTACAAGCAGCGCGAGGTGATGGAAGTAGCCGCGCCGAGAACTTGAGCATAACCCTGCGCCGTGCGGTGCCGGTGGATGCCATCCCAACTCCTCTGTTAGTGCCGTTCCAACCCCGACGGGTCGGGGCAAGGCCAAGCTCATGAACGGGTGGATCGAGAGTACAACGGCCCAAAAGACCCCCTGCCAGCGCCGTGCTGCTGGACAGACACGGCACTGAACTCTCAAAGTATGATTACCATCGCGGTGGATGCCATGGGAGGCGACCATGCACCTCGAACGGAGGTGGAAGGGGCGTTGCTGGCGGCGCGGCAGTTGGGAATTGGGGTGGTGCTTGTCGGGCAGGAAGAGATGGTCCGCCGCGAACTGGCCAAACACAGTCACCGCGGCCTGCCGGTTGAAATTCACCACGCCGCCGAGGTCATCGGCATGGGCGAGGAAGCGGCTCGGTCGTTTCGCAAGAAACGCGACAGTTCCATTCACGTGGCCGCCCGGTTGGTACGGGAGGGTAAGGCCGGCGGGTTCGTGAGCGCAGGCAACACGGGCGCGGTCATGACGGTGGCTCGTTTCCTGCTCGGCACTCTGGCCGGGGTGGACCGCCCGGCGCTCGCTGCTCCCTTTCCCACTTCGCGCGGGTCGGTGGCAGTGATGGTGGACGTTGGCGCGAACGTGGATTGCAAACCGGAACACCTGGAACAATTCGCGGTGATGGGTGAAGCTTACTACCGCTCCATTTTCAACGTGACTCGCCCGAAAGTGGGCCTGCTCTCGATTGGCGAAGAGGAAGTGAAGGGCAACGAACTGGTCAAGGAGACCCACAGCCGGATGAAACATTTGCCGGTGAACTTCGTGGGGAATGTCGAGGGGCGCGATGTCTTCAGCGGCCGGGTGGATGTAATCGTTTGCGACGGCTTTATCGGCAACGTCGCGCTCAAAATCAGCGAGGGCATGGTGGAGGCGTTCGGGGGTATGCTGAAGGAAGCGCTCTCGAGCACGCTGAGCGCCAAGGTCGGCTACGTGCTCTCCCGACAGGCGTTCAGCAACTTCAAGAAGCGCGTGGATTATTCCGAATATGGTGGCGCGCCGTTGCTCGGGCTGAAGGGAGTCTGTATCATTTGCCACGGCCGGTCGAACGCCAACGCCATCATGAATGCGGTACGGGTGGCTGCCGGCTTTTGCGAAAGAAGGGTGAACGAGAGGATAGAGCAAGGCTTGGCGGGCACGTCCCGAGGGCGCCGGGACGTGGCGACCACCAGCAGAACTTGAATCCCACCAGGGACGGTAAACTCCTAAAATGAGCCAACTGGCGTTCCTATTCCCGGGGCAAGCTTCGCAGTACCCTGGCATGGGCAAGGAACTGGCGGAAAAATTTGCCGTGGCGCGCGCCGTGTTTGACGAAGCGGATGCGGCGTTGGGTTTTTCGATCTCCAGGCTTTGCTTTGAAGGACCGGAGGAAGAACTCAAACTCACCGCCAATACCCAGCCGGCCATCCTGACCTGCTCGATTGCCGCCTATCGCCTGCTTGAGGAGAAAGGCGTTCGGCCAAACTACGTGGCCGGGCATAGTCTGGGAGAATATTCGGCGCTGGTCGCCTCGGGATGCCTCGCCTTAGCCGATGCTGTGAGAGTGGTGCGCAAGCGCGGGCAGTTCATGCAGGCGGCGGTGCCGGTGGGGCAGGGCGTCATGGCGGCGATCCTGGGGTTGGCTCAGGCGCAGGTGGAAGACATCTGCGAACAGGCGGCGCAGGGCGAGGTGGTCTGCCCGGCCAACTTGAATTCGCCCGAGCAAATCGTGATTTCCGGCCACACGGCAGCGGTGAAACGCGCTCTTGAGATCGCGAGCACACGCAGCGCCAAGCGAGCGGTTCTCCTCCCGGTCAGCGCTCCTTTTCACTGCGAGCTGATGCTCCCCGCGCAACAGCAGCTCGAAGGCGAGCTCCGGCAAACCGCCTTCGGGGACATGGCCATTCCTGTCGTGACGAATGTGGACGCCGAAGTGATCGAAGGGCGTGAGGAAGCGCGCGACGCGCTGATCCGCCAGGTCTCGGCGCCGGTGCGCTGGGAAGAGTCGATCCGGTTGCTCATTGAGAGAGGAGTCAGCCGCTTTGTCGAGGTGGGGCCGGGCAAAGTCCTGAGCGGACTCCTGCGCCAAATCGATCGCTCGGTGGCCGCCTACAACGTGGAGGACGAGAAGAGTTTGCTCGCCACGCTCGAAAAGCTGGCGCACGCGGCCGAGGAGTGAATCGTGAGGGGTGAAGGGAGAATGCCGAAGAATGACCTGGGATGGCGAGGCGGGACGTTTTGCCCCCTTCCCGATTCGCGATTTACCCCGCGGGGGAGGAGCTAGTGCCGTTCCAACTATTTGGGGCCATTTTCCGCAAGTCACACGGCATGCTTTGATCATACAGGATCGAGATCTATAGGCTCATCAAGTTGGAACGGCACTAGGCTCGGAGAATGTTCGCGCTCGGCGAAAAAGTCGCTTTCATCACCGGCGCTTCCCAGGGAATCGGCTGCGCCACGGCTGAGGTGCTGGCGGAAGCAGGCGCCAAGATCGTTGCCGCTTCGAGGCAGGTCGAAAAGCTGAACGCATTGGCGGCCAGGATTCAATCGGCGGGCGGGGAAGCGCTGGCCGTCAAGATGGATGTAGCCAGCGAGGAGGAGATCAAGGCGGCTTTTGCCCGGGCGACAGAAAGATTTGGCCGGGTCGATATCCTGGTGAACAATGCCGGCATCGCGCGCGATCAACTTGCCTTGCGCATGAAACGAGAGGACTGGGATGCGGTCCTCCAGACAAACCTGACGGGCGCTTATCTTTGCGCGCAACAGGCCCTGCGGGGCATGCTCCGGCAGCAATGGGGCCGCATCATCAACATCACTTCGGTCGTCGCCCAGACCGGCAACCCCGGCCAGGCGAATTACATTTCCGCCAAAGCGGGTCTGATCGGCCTTACCAGAGCCCTGGCCGTTGAAGTGGCTTCTCGCCACATCACCGTGAACGCCATCGCTCCCGGATTTATCGTGACGCCCATGACCGCGGGGTTGCCGGAAAAGGCCAAGGCGGATTTGATCGCGCGCATTCCGCTGGGCCGGATGGGTTCGGACCGGGAAATTGCCTACGGCGTTTTGTTTCTCGCATCGGAAGAAGCGCGCTACATCACCGGTCACGTGCTGGACATCAATGGCGGGCTGTATCTCGCCTGAACGCATCCGGCAAGCCAGCCCGCCTGCCTTGGACTACGATCGATTCTGTTTTTCGCAAAACTTGAGGCTATCTTGCTATTCGCGGGCACGCTGATTAGAATGTGTGGCCGCTCGGAATAAGGAGGAACGCAGAATGGCGTCAACGACAACGGAAGAACGAGTGAAGCAAATTATCGTCGAGCAACTGGGAGTTGCCGAAGAGGAGGTCACCGACAACGCTTCCTTTGTGGATGACCTGGGCGCCGATTCGCTGGACACGGTGGAGCTGGTGATGGCCTTCGAGGAAGCCTTCAAGATCGAAATCCCCGACGAGGACGCTGAGAAAATGACCACGGTGAAAGACGCCATCGCGTACGTCAAGAGCCATTCCAAGGAAAGGTAGGGGGAGATCTTGGCGCGCAGGGTTGTCGTTACCGGATTAGGTTTGCTCTCGGCGGTGGGGAACGGAACGGAGACGGTCTGGCAGAACTTGCTGGCCGGCAAGAGCGGGATTGCTCCCATCACTCATTTTGACGCGGCGAACTTCGATTGCCGGATAGCCGGCGAGGTGAAGAATTTCGACCCCCTTCAGTTCATCGAGAAAAAGGAACTGAAGAAGATGGGCCTCTTCATCCAGTTTGCCATCGCTGCCACCGACTGGGCGCTTGAGGCCGCCTGCTTGAAAATCACGCCGGAGCTTTCGCCGCGCGTGGGCGTTTACATCGGTTCCGGGATCGGCGGGTTTGACGTCATTGAGCGCGAGCACTCGAAGCTGCTCGAAGGCGGGCCGGGGCGCATTTCTCCCTTTTTCATTCCGGCAACCATTGTCAATCTGGCGGCCGGCTTTGTTTCCATTCGCGCGGGGGCGCGCGGACCGAACTCAGCGACGGCGACGGCCTGCTCGGCCAGCGCTCATGCCGTGGGCGATTCCTACCGCTTGATCGCGCATGGCGATGCCGACGCCATGATCTGCGGCGGCACGGAAGCCGCCATCACTCCCATGGGTGTCGGCGGCTTTGCCGCCATGCGAGCGCTGTCCACGCGCAACCACGACCCGGAACATGCCAGCCGGCCCTTCGACCAGGAGCGCGACGGCTTTGTGGTCGGAGAAGGCGCCGGAATGCTGATCCTCGAAGAGCTGGGATATGCGGAACGCCGGGGCGCGAAGATTCTGGCGGAAATCGTCGGCTACGGCATGTCCGGCGACGCCTTTCACATCACTCAGCCGTGCGAAGATGCCGGCGGCGCAGTACGGGTCATGAGGGCGGCCATCGAAGACGCGAACATCGCGCCTGACCAGGTGGACTACGTCAATGCTCACGGGACCTCAACCCCGATCGGCGACGCGCTGGAGACGCTGGCGCTCAAGCGCACCTTTGGCGACCACGCCCGCAAGCTGGCCGTCAGCTCGACCAAATCCATGACCGGGCATCTGCTGGGCGGGGCCGGGGGCCTCGAGGCGGGGATCACCGTGCTGGCCATCCGCGATCAGATGTTGCCGCCGACGATCAACCTGACCCACCCTGACCCCGCTTGCGATCTGGACTACGTGCCGAACCACTCGCGCAAGGCAGAGGTTCGCTACGCTCTTTCGAATTCGTTTGGCTTCGGCGGCACCAACGCCGCCTTGCTGTTCCGGCGTTACCCGGAATAGTCCTCCCGATCCCGACCTGTCAGGAGGCTGGGGACACTGACCTTTTCTGACCCGCACCCCGGAGGAACCCTTGAACATTATCGTGTGCATGAAGCAGGTACCGGCCAAGGATGCGCCACTGCGGCTGGACCAGTCGAGCGTCTGGATCAAAGAGGCGGATATCAGCTTTGAAACGAATGAGCCCGACACCTTTGCCCTGGAAGAGGGTCTGCGGCTCAAAGAAAAGTTCAGCGGGGAACTCACTGTCATCTCTCTCGGGCCGGAGCGGGTCAAGCAAACGATTAAAGAGGCGCTCGCCAAGGGCGCCGACCGGGGCATCCATGTGCTTGACGACCAGTTTTATCAACTAGACCCGCTTGGCATGGCGGTGGAACTGGCCGCAGCCGTCACGCGGGGAAAGTGCGACCTCGTGCTGACCGGGCTGCAATCGGACGATCACGGCTTTGCTCAGGTCGGGGTCATCCTGGCGGAACTTCTCGGGTTGCCCCACGCGACGATCATCAAGCAGATAGAAGTGCTCGCCGGCCCCTCCGGCGGGGCAGGGGGCATCAAGCTGAAGCGCGAACTGGAGGGTGGATGGTTCCAGTGGGTTGAGCTGCCGATGCCAGCCTTGCTCACGATTCAGTCCGGCATCAACAAGCCGCGCTACGCGACCCTCAAGGGGATTATGGCCGCGAAAAAGAAAGAGATTCTGACCCTTTCACGCGCTGACCTCGGCGTGCGCTTGACGGCCACGCAAAAAGTGGAACGCATCTACGTCCCGACAAAGTCCAAGAAGACCGAAATGATCCAAGGGTCAGCCAGGGAAGCGGCGGCACGGTTGGTCGAAAAACTGAAGCATGAGGCGAGGGTGATTTGATGGCAGATGGAATTCTGGTAGTAGCTGAGCAGCGGCAGGGGAACCTGAACAAAGTGAGCTGGGAGACGCTCGTGGCCGCGCAGCAATTGGCGGCAGCGGTTGGCCGGAAGCTCGGCGTGGCGGTGATGGGCAAAGGCGTGGGCGGGATCGCGGAAGAATTTGCTGGCAAGAAGCTCGATGAGGTATTGCTCGTTGAGCACGATCTGCTTGCCGACTACACTCCTGACGGGTACACGCTCGCGTTGCAGCAGGTTCTCCAGCAGACCTCGCCCTATCTCGTCCTGATGCCGCATACCTACCAGGTGCGGGAGTTCCTTCCCAAGCTGGCCACCTCGACTGGCCGGGGAGTGATCGGGGACTGCATCGGTTACCGCAAGGATGGCAATCAATTGGTGTTTGTCCGCCAGATGTTCCAAGGCAAAACGAACGCGGATGTCACCTTTGCCGGCGATCCACCCTATTTCGCCACGTTTCAGGCGGGCGCCTTCCGGGTGGACCAATTGGCCGGTGGGACGGGCAAGGCGTCGGTTCGGAGCCTTTCTGTTTCCCTCGATGCGAGCCAGATTCGGACTAGGCCGCTCGAGCTTTTCCAGGAGGCAAAGCAGGCGGTGGACCTGAGCCAGGCGGAGGTGATCGTTGCCGTCGGTCGCGGCATCAAAGCAGCGGAAAATCTTCCCCTTGTTCAGAAACTGGCGGAGCTTCTTGGCGGCGAGGTGGCTGCCTCCCGGCCGATCTGTGATGAAGGCTGGTTGCCGCTCGATCGGCAAATCGGCAGCTCCGGCCAGACCGTCGCGCCCAAGCTCTATCTCGCGCTGGGCATTTCCGGCGCCATCCAGCACGTGGTGGGCATGAAAGGTTCGCGCACTATCGTGGCCATCAACAAAGACCCGAACGCCCCCATCTTCGAGGTGGCTGACTATGGCATCGTCGGCGATCTCTTCGAAATCGTCCCCGCCCTCACCGAAGAAATTCAAAAGGCCAAGGCATAGAACTCATCTCACAAATGATAAGGTTTGGAGTGCTGCGGCTAGTGTCGCCCCAACTTATTGTGCCCGCCGGGGCGGGCCAAGCGGCGGAAGCCGCTGCGCTGAACAGAGAGAACTGTGCTCACGTTCGGCCCATGGGCTTCTGCCCGTGGGCCAGCTAGCGTGGCCGGAGGATAATCTCCACCTTCGCCTCGCGAGGACAGGGCAGACGCCCAAATATGCTAGAATGCATTTGCTGGCTGGAGAAAAGCCTGTGACGGATCAAGATTACAAGACGGTTCTATATCGGCAGGAAGATGGGTCGTGGGTAGCGGAGATTCCTGCCATTTCCGGCTGCTATGCCCTGATGCCGACCCGAGAAGAGGCGCTTGCTGAGCTGGCCAAGGTATTCGAGATGATCGCGGAGGAGTATCGCGAAAAGGGCATTCCCCTTCCGGCGGATACTACCGAAATCATTCATGCCTAGTGCCACCGCACGCGAATTCCAAAAGGTGGCACTCCAACTCGGTTTTACGAGAACACGACAGACCGGCAGTCACGAGCGTTGGAACCACCCTGACGGCCGCGCGGTAACGATCCCCCTCCATGGTGGACGCGAAATTGGGCCACCGCTATTCTTCAAGATCCTTCGCCAATTAGGTATCTCCCTCGAAGAATTTCAGAAGCTGCGTTAGTTTGAAAAATGCAGACCAGCTAGCATTCAGGGGCAGGAAACCCCGCCTACGTTTTGCAAGGATGCGGCAGACCAGGGTTCTGCTAGGATAGCCGTGTGGCCATGGAACGACCAGCTCACAACGAGGTCGAACGCGAATCTCTCGAAGCCGACGTAGTGATCGTGGGCGGCGGGCCGGCGGGGCTGGCTTGCGCGCTGCATCTCGCCCGGCTGATCAAGCAGCACAATGAGCGCATCGCCCGCGGCGAGGTCCGCGGTTCGAAAATCTCTCAGGAAAATATCTACCTCCTGGAGAAGGGGCGGGAGTTGGGCGCGCACGCTCTTTCCGGCGCGGTCATGGATCCCCGCGGCTTGGCTGAGCTGGTGCCCGATTTCGAGAAGGCAGGCGCGCCGCTCGAATCGCCCGTCACCCGGGATGCCGCCTATTTTTTGACGCCGAAGCGCGCCTGGAAATTACCCATCACGCCGCCTCCTCTTCGCAATCACGGCAACTACATTGTTTCGCTCCATCGCCTGACGAGATGGCTGGGCGGGTTGGCAGAAAAGGAAGGGGTGAATCTTTTCACCGGCTTTGCCGGCAGCCGGCTTTTGTACGAGGATGGCCGCGTGGTGGGCGTGCAAACGGAAGACAAGGGGCTCGACCGCGAGGGCAAACCGAAGGAGAACTTCACGCCCGGCTACAACCTCTTTGCCAAGGTCACGGTGCTGGCGGAAGGCCCGCGCGGCTCCCTGACCAAGCACTTGGTGGACAAATACTCGCTCGACGAGGGCCGCAACCCCCAGCTTTACGCCCTCGGCTTGAAGGAAATCTGGGAAGTGCCCGACGGGCGGGTCGGAACCGGCGCCGTGATGCATACGATGGGCTGGCCGGTGCCGAGCGAGCTCTACGGCGGCGGGTGGATCTACGGCCTCGGCGACAATCGCGTTTCCATCGGGCTCGTCTCCGGGCTCGAATATGCCAACCCCTATTACGACCCCCACGACGCCTTCCAGCGCTTCAAGCTCCACCCTTTTGTCCGCCGGATTATTGAAGGCGGCAAACTGATTCGTTATGGCGCGAAGACGATTCCTGAAGGCGGCTGGTTCGCCATGCCCCGGCCGCGCGTGGACGGCGCCCTCATCATCGGCGATAGCGCCGGCTTTCTCGATTCGCAAAGATTGAAGGGCATTCACATGGCGATCAAGAGCGGCATGCTGGCGGCTGAGACAATTCTCGACGCGCTCATCGCCAACGACTATTCGACTAAAACACTTTCAGCCTTCGAACAACGCGTCGAGCAGAGCTGGATCCGCGAGGAACTGTGGAAAGTGCGGAACTTCCATCAGGCCTTCGCCCATGGATTATGGCTCGGCTTGATCCACGCCGGCCTGCAACAGGTTACCGGCGGCCGGGGCATGTGGTCGCGCTATCCATCCCGTCCCGGCCACGAGCGCATGAAAAAGCTGGGCAGCGCCGGCATCAAGCCTCTCGAGCGGATCAAGCCCGATGGCAAGCTTACTTTCGACAAGCTCACGAATGTCTATTATTCCGGCACGCGCCACGAGGAGGAACAACCCTGCCACCTGGTCATCGCCGACTACAACATCTGCAATCATCGCTGCACGGTGGAATACGGCAACCCGTGCCAGTATTTCTGTCCGGCAGCGGTCTATGAAATGACGGAGGATTCCTCAGGAAAGCGCCTGAAGGTCAACGCCTCCAACTGCGTCCACTGCAAGACCTGCGACATCATGGACCCCTACGAGATTATCAACTGGGTTCCGCCCGAAGGCGGCGGCGGGCCGAACTACGAAGGGATGTAGTCACGAATTCCGGCTAGTGCCGTTCCAACTTGATGAGCTTATACATCTCGATCCTGTATGATCAATAAAGCATGCCGTGTGACTTGCTGAAAATGGCCCCAAATAGTTGGAACGGCACTAGGGGCCGGTCTGGCCGGTCTGGCGGAGCAGCGCCTGATACTCCTCCCAGTTTCTGAGTGCTTTGCTCAAATCCACCGACTGCAACAACCCGAGGTAGAACTCAGCGAGAGATTTTCCGCTTTTTGGGTAGGCGGCCATGCCTTCGAAGAAGGCGAGCTCGAGAATGTAGCCCAGGCGGTATTCTCCCAGCCGGATTCTCTCCGCAGCCTCGGCGAGGTTGGAGTTGGCCGGGATGGCGTAGTGAAGGGCCAGCGCTTTCACCAGGCATTCCTCGACGAACTGCTCGACGTTTCGATATTGCCGGCTGACTTCCTCCGGGGCAGCGCGATAGATCGGTTCAGCCGCTTCGAGGAAAGGGCGGGAGGCAGCCGCTTGCGTGAGCGGGTTGACCAGGGCGTGCAGGAGTTCGTGGGGATTGTATCGCCACTCCTTTTGCGGCCCCTCGACGACGTAGATCGTGCCCTCCACTTCAAAGGAAAAGCTGCGGTCATAGGCCGAGAGCAGGGTCGGCAGGACGACGATGCGGTGAGGTAATCGTTCCGGCGGCGTGGCCGGTTTGAAATAGTCAAAGAGGCGGGCAATCTGCTCGCGGGCAGCAAGGCGATCGGCGGCAATGACCTCTTCGTGTTGCGGAGCAAACTGGCGGTACCACTGCTCGACGGGCGCAATCTGAGCAAACTCCCGCAGCAGGTCAGCGAACGTTCCCAGGGAGGAGCGCTCCCCCAGGAACGGCAACCGGTCGCGGAGTTCCTGCGTCCGCGCCGTCATCATGTATTCCGGATAGCCGGTGGTGGAAAAGGCGTAGTTGGCAAATTGCCAGAGTTGGAGCCGGCGGCCGTTTTCCCGGTAAAAGCGCCCCGCTTTCTTGCGAAAGTCGGGATACCGCTCCATCACCTCGGCGCCCAGCGCCCGTGCCTGCTGCCGCACCGGATGCATGCCGGCGCGATTCGTTTCCTCGTCGTACCCGATGGCATTGAGCAACAGGAAGGTATTAAAGATTTCGCGGCTGTACTGAAATTCGACGTATTGAGAGGTCACAAATTCCGGTGGCTTGTAGAGGGGTGCTTGGGCGAAGAGTCGCGGAGCGCCGGCTGCCAGACAGAGAACGAGCCCCGCGAGGGCCAGGAAATGGGAACCCTTCATGAGAGAACCAGAGACCTCAGGAACGAGAACCAACGAATAGCCGGCGGAAGAAGCTTTTGATTTTCGCGCCAACCCCCCGGCCTCTCTTCGCTTCTTTGTTTTCGCCATCGGCGCGCGAAGCCCCGGGAGACCCGGCCCTTTGCCGGTGCGTTTCAGGAAGCGGCACGGCGATGACCTGACCGACAAACATGGCCGGCTGCAGCCGAAGTTCCTTTGCCATCGCCAGCGCTTCAGCGAACGGGAAAATGTCCTCGGTCGAAGGCTTCACCGCGCCCGATTCGGGCGAGGCAGGCGTCTCCGGCATGTACACAAGCGGCGGCATAATCACCTGCCACGCGGGGGGAGGCGGCTCTCTTTTCGGAGTCTCTTTTGGGGCGCCGGCGAGCGCTGAAGGAGCAGCCGGCCCGCCGGGCGGCGGACTATCCTTGCCCTGTTCCTGGGAAGTTGTCGTTGAAGCGCCCAGCAAAGTTCGAACCGTATCCGACGGTTTTGCCGCAACGCTTTCGACGCCCGTCTCGCCCCGGCGCTTGGCCATCGCTGATGGCAAGCAGGTGCAAGCTCCGGGCGCAGCATCGGCCGCCTCGAGGCGGCCATTCTTGACTTGCCATTCCGCCCCTTCCGGCACGAGCAGAGCGCCAGCGCCAAGTTGCTCCCGCAAGGTTACCGAACCGCGCACCGCTTTGACGCTCAGGGTTCCGGCCGCGTCCAATGCCAGGCCGGCCTCGCGCTCATTTCCCGGACTTTCCATCAGCCCGATGACGAATTGCGGCGTGTACAGGTTCACCAGAATCGGCCGGGGGAGGCGCAAATACAACTGACCGGCGCCAAAAGCCAGCGTCAATCCCGAAGAGCTCTTGAGAAGGGAAACAGTCATCGGCCCGCAGAAGGTAATCTCGCCGCCTTCGAACAGATGCAGTAGTGCCGCGTCCCGTCGCACGTTGAGTTCGTTTCCGCTGGCAAGAAGCGCCACCGTGCGGCCATCCACGCTGGCGAGGCTTACTTGGCCCCGGACCGTGAAATCTTCCCCTTCGAGCTGCCCGATGCCTTCCTGGCCCCGAGCCGGGGCCCAACCCCCCAAGAGCAAAAGGAAGGCAAGAAGGGCTCTCCCACCGATTCTCTTTGCGGGTCGCGCTGGCATGGCGGTTCGATTCTTGGGCTGAAGCTATCGTGTGCTATATACTCGCCCCGTGCCTAAAATGCCATCAGAAAATCCACCCACGCTGGCTGCCGGCTCCGCTGAAGAGAACATCTTTTATGAAGAGTCGCCCAAGCCTTTCACGCTCGGCCAGCGCGTGCAGATTGCTGTCATCGCCCGGCTCGGCTACGGGCTGATCGGGCTGATTGGCCGGAGCTTGCGCTGGGAGGTGGTAGGGCAAAAGAACTGGGAAGCGATTTTCTCTTCCGGCCGCCGCGCCATCTATACGTTCTGGCACCGGTGCATCTTTTCGGCGACGTGGTTCTGGCGCAAGCGCGGCATTGTGGTCATGACCAGCCAAAACTTCGACGGGGAATATATCGCGCGCATTATTCGCGGGCATGGCTACGGCGCGGCGCGCGGGTCGAGTTCTCGCGGCGGGCTGAGGGCGCTGGCGGAAATGGATCACTATCTTCTCCGCGGCGGCAACGTGGCGTTTACCATTGATGGCCCGCGCGGCCCGCGCTTTGTCGCCAAGCCCGGACCGGTCATACTGGCGCGCCGCAGCGGACAGGCTATCTTTTGTTTCCACATTGCCCTCGAACGGGCATACACCTTCCGGAAGAGCTGGGACCTTCTTCAGATTCCGTGTCCCTTCAGCCGCGCCGTCATCTTCATGGCGCCGGCGATTTACGTGCCACGCGACGCGGACGAAGCCACCGCCCGCGCCAAACATCAAGAAATGCAGGCCATGCTCGACCGCATGCGTGAGATGGGTGAGCGGTGGTTTGGGGCCAGTCCGGAGGAGCGGGCTGCCTGGAAAGAGAAGATCGAAGTCGGATAGCTATTCCGGGCGCTCGCCCAACAGGATCGGAATTTTCAACTGACGGCGGCCGCGATAGACGGTGATGCTCACGCGGTCACCGGGGCGCTTCTTGGCCAGGATAGCGTTCAGGTCATCGCGCGAAGCGACGGCTCGTTCGTCCACCGCCACGATGATGTCTCCTCGCTCGAGCCCGGCGCGATCGGCCGGGCTTCCCGGGCCTATTCGAGCCACAAAAATACCTTCGTTGACAGGCAAGTTCAGGGAATAGGCAAGGTAGCTGTCCACATCTCGGCTGGCGATGCCGAGCCAGGCCCTGCGGATATGGCCGGTGGTGAGCAGTTCCTCGGTGATTTGCTTGGCGGTGTTAATCGGAATGGCGAAATTGATTCCCACGCTGCCGCCCTGGCCAGACGGGGTAAACATCGCCGAGTTGATGCCGACGACTTCTCCGCGCGTATTGAGCAACGGGCCGCCCGAATTGCCGTGGTTGATCGAGGCGTCCGTCTGGATCAAGTCTTCGATGAGCCGACCTTCTTCGGCGCGAATGGTTCGGCCAAGGGCGCTGACCACGCCGGCGGTGAGCGTGCCCTGCAACCCGAAAGGATTGCCTATGGCGAGCACGTGCTGGCCGACTTGTAGCCTGCTGGAGTCGCCCAGCGGCACCGTCGGCAGCCTCTTTCCCCTCGGCTCGATCTTGAGGAGGGCAACATCGTTCGCTGGATCCGCGCCGATCACGCGGGCCGGGTAGTGAGTCTTGTCAGAAAGCGCCACGTCGAGTTGACGCGCGCCCTGCACCACGTGGAAGTTCGTCAGGACGTGGCCCCGGTCATCTATGATGAAGCCGGAGCCGATGCCCTGGACGGGAACGACGTTGAAGAAGAAATCCATTTCTAGGATGCGGCTGGTGATATTGACCACCGCCGGGCTTGCCTGCCTGTAGATGCGAATGTCGAGCGCTTCCGTGGGGGTCGTCCCCGTTTCGACGTTCGCTGCCGTGGCTGCTGCCGGAGCTTCATGAGGCTCGGGATGGCGCATGCCCCAACGCGCGCCGGCCAAATAAGCGGCAATCACCGCGAGAGCCAGGATAATCGCCAAACGGAGGGTTGCGCTTTGGGCGCGCTTCGGTTGCGTGCTTCTCTCCGCGTTCATCTTGCTTCCTCCGATCCACTCCGCCCGGGGGGAGCAGGCCCCGATTGTATCGGGGCCAGGGAGCGCAGCTCTTTGACGATGCGCTCGACCTGGAGTCGCGTGTTCTCTTTGGAACCGCTCGAATCAATGACGTAGTGGGCGTACCGGCGCTTTTCTTCCGGTGGCATCTGGGCTGCCAGCCGGCTTTCCGCCTGATCGCGCGAAAGGCTGCGCTCCGTCAGCCGTTTGATCTGTTCTTCCCGCCCGCAGTCAATCACAATCAACCGATCCAGGTACCGGTGGAAGCCGGCTTCGACGAGCAGCGCCGCCTCGACCACGACAATTCCGCCTGAGGCGAGCGGCTCACTCTGCTCCAGTTCGTCTAGACGCACAAGAATCAACGCCGTCACCCGCGGGTGAGTGATCTGGTTGAGACGAGCGAGCCTCGCGGGGTTCGAAAAAACAATAGCGCCGAGGCGCTTCCGGTCCACGCGGCCGTTGGGGAAAAGGATCTGCCTGCCGAATTCGATGACAACCTCGTCGTAGGCCGCGCCGCCAGGCTCCATCAGCGCGTGGGCGAACTGATCGGCAGGAATGATGTGGCAACCCATCTCGGCCATGAACTGCGCCACCGTCGTTTTCCCGCTGCCGATTCCGCCGGTAAGGCCGACACGCAACATGATAGCAACCCGTTAAGGGGAAACCGAAGCAGTAGCCCGCTTGAGCCGCCGCAGTCGTGCCGCCTTGACGGTATTGGACATCAACATGGCAATGGTCAGCGGGCCTACCCCGCCGGGCACGGGCGTGATCGCCCCGGCGACCATCCTCACGTCGGGGTGGACATCGCCGACGAGGATGGACCCCCTGGCCCGAAATTCCTCGATGCGTTCCGGGAAATGCGAAAAGATCTGTTCCACCTGAGCGGCGTCGGTCAGCCGGTTGATCCCGACGTCGATCACAGTTGCTCCGGGGCGAACGTATTCGGGCGTCACCATGGCGGGGCGCCCCATGGCGGCGACAACGATGTCGGCTTGTCGGACGACACCGGGCAAATTGCGGGTACGCGAGTGGCAAATGGTGACGGTGGCGTGAGCGTGCATCAGCAGCAGGGCCACCGGCTTGCCCACAATGTCGCTTCGGCCCAATACGGCAGCCGAGGCGCCCTCGATCGGGACTTGGCTCCGGCGAAGAATCTCGATCACTCCGGCCGGCGTGCAGGGCACCAGCCCTGGGCGCTGCGCTACCAGATGACCCACGTTGATGGGGTGAAAACCGTCCACGTCTTTGGCCGGGTCAACCGCCATGAGAACGCGTTTCGCGTCCACCTGCGGAGGCAAGGGAAGCTGCACGAGGATGCCATCCACTTCGTCGCGCCGGTTGAGTTCTTCGATGAGGGCGACCAGCTCGTCGGTGGTGATGCTCGCCTCAGGCGTCAACCGCTCGCTCATGAGCCCCAGTTTCTCGCAGGCAGCGATTTTATTCCTGACGTAGATTTGCGATGCCGGGTTATCTCCGACCAGCACGGCCGCCAGACCGGGAACAATCCCATGCGACTTGAGCTCGGCAATGTGCCCGGCAAGCTCAGCCTGAATGGCTTCGCCGATCAGGTTTCCATCCAGAATTCTTGCCGGCAAGGAGCACCTCGGCCGGCGCGGTCAACGCGCCGCAAAAAAAATCATAACATACGGCTCGTGAACCCGCCCAAGGGAATGAGTGGCAAAGGCAGCGCCGGACAGGGTATCCTATTTCGCCGGGCCACGGAGAATATTCGCCTTGTCCAACATATCCTTTTCCTTGCTCATCCACGCGCATCAACCCTTCGGCAATTTCCAGAATGTGATGGAGGATGCCTACTCGAGTTGCTATTTGCCGTTTATCGAAATGCTGGCACGCCATCCGGCCATCCGAATTTCCTTGCACTATTCCGGTTGCCTGCTCGAGTGGATCGAGGAGCATCACCCGGATTTCTTTGGCCGGTTGGAAGCGATGGTGGAGGGCCAGCAAGTGGAGTTGGTGGGCGGGGGCTTTTACGAGCCGATTCTTGCGGTCATCCCGCCGGAAGACCGCCAGGCCCAGCTATCCCTCATGAGCGCTTTCCTCAAAGAGCGCTGGGGAGTGGAGCCGGCCGGCGCCTGGCTCGCCGAGCGCGTTTGGGAGCCTCAGCTTCCGGCTGCCCTTGCCGGGGCAGGCATCCAATATACGCTTGTGGACGACATGCACTTTCTGGCAGCCGGATTGGACCAGGATCAATGTTTCGGCTATTACGTCACCGAGGAGTTAGGCCAGGCGATCAAGATCGTGCCCGGGCTGAAGAGCCTGCGCTATTTGATTCCGTTTCGGCCGGTGGAACAGTGCATCGCTTTTTTGCGCGAATCCGCTGAGAAGCATTCCGGCGGGTTGGCGGCCATGGGAGACGATTGCGAAAAATTCGGGGTCTGGCCGGGGACTTACAAGCATTGCTATGAGGGCGGTTGGCTCGAGGAATTCTTCCGTGCGCTCGAGAGCCATTCTGACTGGCTGCGACTGATGCCGCTGGGCGAATACCTCGTGTCGCGCCCGCCGCTCGGTCGAGTCTATCTTCCGACGGCATCCTACACCGAGTTGATGGAGTGGGCGCTGCCCACGCCGGCCAGGCTGACTTTGGAGAGGGCGGAGAGCCAGTCGGAGAAACTCGGCGAGTTCGCTCGATTCTTGCGGGGAGGCTACTGGCGCAATTTTCTGAGCAAGTATCCGGAGGCGAATCACCTGCACAAGCGGGTTCTGCAAGTCTCTTCGCGGTTGCGGGCAGAGCGCGGCTCGTCGCCCCGGCGAGTGGAGGCCACGAGCGGCGCCCGCCACAAGCGCAGCCCGGCCGCGGCGGGCTGGGACGAAGCCTATCGGCATCTTCTTCGCGCCCAGGGCAACGATTGCTACTGGCACGGTATTTTCGGCGGGGTTTATGCCCCTCACCTGCGATCGGTGGCCTGGCGGGAGCTCTTGCAGGCGGAAGCATCGCTGGCCGTCCGCGGCGCCAAGCACGCGCCGGAAGTATTTGATCTCGATTCTGACGGGGAGGAGGAGATCTTCCTGGCGTCGAAACATGCCGCTTTGGTCTGGAAGCCCTCGGACGGCGGGACGCTGGCCGAGTTCAGCTTTTATCCCGCAGCCATGAACATCGTCAACTCGATGACGCGCCGGCCCGAAGCCTACCATGATAAGTTGAAGCCTGAAGCGCGTGCCCGAGCCGACGCCGGGCTGCCTTCCATTCATGAACAGGGTCATGCGCTGGGTGAGAGGTTGCTTCGTCTCCTCCGCTACGACCATTACCCGCGCCACAGTTTTCGCTGCTATCTCTTTCCGAAGGGCAAGACAGTGGAAGACTTCGTCGCCCTGGAACTCGGCGAGTTGGTGGATCCGGCGAAGGGCGCCTGGAGCGTCGCCGACGCGGGCGCTCACTCCGTTCATTTCGTTTGGAAGGGCCAGGAGCAGAGGGGCCTTGAGCTTGCCAAAGTTTTTTCCTGGGCTGAAAACAGCAAAGAGTTTGCCCTCACCTGCCGGCTGGGAATACACAACCATTCCGAGCAAGCACTCGAAGGAGCTTTGGGCGTCGAGCTGATTGTGAATCTGCTGGCGGCCAATTCGCCGGACCGCTACTGGCTCTTGTCCGGGAGCCGGCAGGAGCCGCTGGCATGGTGCGGCGAAACGGCGAGCCCCGATTGGATCGGGGCCGTGGACGAGTGGGATCGCCTCCAGGTGGAGATTTCCGCTTCGGGGGCGGCGCGGCTCTGGATCGCGCCGACGTGGACGGTTTCGCAATCCGAGTCGGGCTTTGACGCCGTGTACCAGGGATCAGGTGTCATGCCGGTGTGGGATGCGAATGTGCCCGCCGGTGCCGGCCGCGACCTCGAGATTACGCTTCGATTGTCGCGTTTGCCCTGACGGGCGCAGGCATGGACAGGCGCTTGTCTTTTCCGTCCGGCGTTTGCTAAAGTCATTTGCCTTTCTGAGGAGTTGGACGATGGCAATCAGCAAAGAGCTGTTGGAAATCCTGGTCTGCCCGCTCTGCAAGACTCCCGTGAAGCTAACGCCCGACAGCCAGGGGCTCAAATGCAGTACCTGCCACCGCGTCTATCCGATTAAAGACGATATTCCGGTGATGCTGGTGGACGAAGCCAAGATCGAGTCCGCCTGAGCTCTGTCTCCATCGGGCAGAGATGGGATGAAGAGACGCAGAGTCGAAGGTCTCTTCGACTCTTTGACTCTTCGACCTTTTTGATAAGCGGTGGTCATGAATATTTCGAGCAAGCGATTCGAGAGGATTGTGCGGGACTTTCGTGGCCGGCGGGTCGCGGTCCTGGGCGACCTGATGCTGGATCGTTTTCTCTTTGGTGGCGCAACTCGTCTTTCGCCGGAAGCGCCCGTGCCGGTGGTGGAAATCGATCACCACAGCACCAAGACTCATCCCGGCGGCGCGGGCAACGTTGCCGCCAATATTTCCGCGCTCGGCGGCCAGCCCCTTTGCCTTGGCGTCGTCGGCAGGGATGAAGCCGGGCGAGAAATCGTGAAGGGTTTGCGCGCGCTAGGGGTTGAAACCAGAGGGATCGTCGCCGTCGAGGGCCGGCCCACCACCGTCAAGCTGCGGGTGATGGCGCAACACCAGCAGATTGTCCGTGCCGACTGGGAAACACGCGAGGTCGTGCCCCGGAAAATCGAGGCGCGCCTGCTGCGCAGCTTGCGGAAAGAATTATCCCGGCTTGAAGTCGTGGTGCTCTCGGACTACGGCAAGGGATTGCTTACC
The DNA here is from genome assembly GCA_036514995.1 of Candidatus Acidiferrales bacterium. Lineage (NCBI taxonomy): Bacteria > Pseudomonadati > Acidobacteriota > Terriglobia > Candidatus Acidiferrales > Candidatus Acidiferrales bacterium. Next base: position 134 of record DATBWB010000141.1, on the reverse strand, counting down.
CCTTCGCTGCTCGGCGGGTTGCTGGCTCTCTGCCAGGAGCGCCGCGTCCCGGTTTTTCTTGATCCCAAACCGCGCCCCGCCTACAGCGGTGCCATGTTTTGCCGCGGAGTGACAGCAGTCACACCGAACTTGCA
>DATBWB010000140.1 GCA_036514995.1 Candidatus Acidiferrales bacterium | reverse complement strand
AACGACGATTGGAAACTAACCCATACGCTGGTGCGCCGCCGCGGACGGAATGTCACCCGAGGCGACATCAAGCGGCTCTTCCAGCGCATCTACCTCGAAAAAAATTTCAGCGGGCGCATTGCTGATGAACGTTTGATGATCCGGCCCGGACTCGTTCGCGCGCTGGCCCGCAAGGCACCGCTGGCCATATTCACCGGCCGTCAACGTCGCGAGGCCCGGCACACCCTCAAGAAGTTCGGCCTCTGGCCCTACGTTTCCCAGATGGTCTGCACCGGCGAATGCGTCCCCAAGCCTCATCCCGACGGACTCCAAAAAATCATTCGCCGGTTTCCCACAAGGCGAGTGATCTACCTCGGCGACAACATTGACGACGCCATCTCGAGCCGCCGGGCCGGCGCTGAATTCTTTGCCGTCATCGCCTATGGCGGTTCGAAGCGCGCTCGCGCCAAAATGTTTCGCCGCGCCGGCGCTCGCGCCGTCCTGCGGTCACCGAACGAAATCACACGGTATGTGTGAACGAATGTGAACGAAGACCTGTACAGAAGAATTTTGGCGGCCATGGTGACAAAAGTTTGCTGCCATTGTCCGGCTGATGTATGCTTCCTCCTCTTGAGGCGACTGGAAATTCCGACTTTTGCAAGATGTCCTTTTGAACTGACTAGGTCTGTTTGACGTGAGCGGAGCATCTCCCTTGCTCAGATCCTGTGCTGTTGCATTGGTCTTAGGTTTGCTCATTCTGTCAAGTGCTACAGCTCAAGAAAAAAGTGTGGCACCGCTGCAACGCGACAATCCAACCTATCCGGACTCCCCGCGCGGCCTCAAGAAGCTCATCAAAGACATCCTTGCTGCGACGAGGCCAAATCAAACCGAGGCGCTTAGGGCCTACCTGAACTCAATGCTTATCCCCGACCACCAATCATGGTTCGACACGGTCTTTGGCGAGGAGGACGGCGCAAAGCTCGCGGCCTCCTACGCAGCCCGCCGGGCTGGAATTCCGTCGTACCTGGAGCAGCAATTCGCCTCGGCGGTACAGGAGAAAATGACCAACATCGTCGTACGACGCTTGGAAGAGGCATGCGACCCTAATGCGGACGAGTTCCAATACCCTGTCCTGGCCGCTCGACAGAAGCAGCAACCTTTCTACGAAGCTTCCCTGATGCGCGAGCAATACGGTAGTCCGCTAGGGTTTTTCGCCTATATTGACGGCAGATTTCGGTACCTCGGGAATCTCCGTATCCCAGAGTCTCCCGCGCCGACGATCGGGGCCGCTGCCGAGACGCGTCCAACCGACACTCATCGACCTCAACCGATCGATGTGGCTGCCAAGGTGCAAGCCGCCAGACTGATTCACCAAGTCGCACCAGAGTATCCGCGAAGGGCGAAGATGGCTGCTCTCCGAGGCACAGTTCGGATGGTCGCCATCATCGGCCGCCATGGTACGATTCGAAACCTGCGCGTGATGCAAGGCCACTGCTGGCTGGCAGAAGCAGCCGTGAAGGCCGTGAAGCAGTGGCGCTATTCGCCCACGATGTTCGGAGGCCAGCCAGTAGAAGTCATCACCACAATCGACGTGGTTTTTACGCTTGATATAAGGCCCTAGGCTTCCGCAGCGACAATAAGCTTCAAGTAAATGAGGATCCGAGGAAGCCGCGACTCGCCCACGAAAACAGCCTCACGCCTGCATCTTCTCAGGATTGGCCGACCTCCGGCGAATAGCGCGCGTTGCTCAGCCGGTGCAGCAGGAAAATCACCGGAAGCAAGATCAGCGCGGCCAGAAGAAGCTGGCCGGGCGTTTTCAGGAAAAAGTGGGCCAGCCCGACGAACAGGCCGATGACCGGAAAGGCCACCAGCACGTAGCCCAGCCCGGCTGCCGATCGCCCGGAAGCCATCGGCCGGGTGAAGGGCACCCCGCGGAAGAAAAGCATGAATAGCATCTCGAGGAGCAAAAGGCCGCAGAGCAACGCGAAAAGCACGATCCCCGCCGCATTGGCCAGGCCCCAGAAAAAAGCAAAGAAGGCAACCATCGCGAGAGCGAGCGGCAGAAAGAAATAGAGCACCAGACATTTCTTGATGGCGGCCGCCACCCGAGACGGCTTTTCGAAGCCCGTCAGCTCAAAAATCCACTCGCCTTGCGACTCCCCGGAAAAAGGCAAATAGGCAAGCAGCACCGCCGGCAACATGCCCAGGGTAAAGAGCGGCAGAAAAACGGAAAAGGCGGAATCTCCGCCAAAGGGGCTGCCGGGGCTGCCCCCGTTGCGTTCGAGAAGAAGCGGCAGCGCCGGCAGAAGGACGAAGGTCAGTGTGGGATAAAGACGCAGCCGCACCTGGCGGTCGCGGGCCAAGAGTTTGCGCACAAAATCAAAAAGGGCGCGCTCCTCGGGTGACCGGAAAAAACAGCGCAGCAGCGGTCCGAGCCATCGAGGCCGCGACCGCCGCTCGACCGGCTTGGCCGACGGTATGCCCGCCTCCCCGATGCGCTCGAGATACGAGAGAGAAAGGGTTCGCACCAGGGCAACGAAGAGCGCGACCGTCGAAAGAACAGCCGCGACCGAAAGGAGAAGCGTCCGGGCGCTCGGTCCATCGAGCAGCATTTCCACCGGCGCCGCAAACCATCGCGGCGGGACCGCATCCCACCACGACCAGGCAGTTCCACCCGCGGCTTCGCCCATCCGGCCGCGAAGTATGCTTCCCTCCAGCCGTGGGAACAATTGCGAAGCGACCACAAAAAGGATCATGAGCGCGATCTGAAAGTAGTTCACGACATCGCGGAAGCGTTCCTGGCGGAAAAGTTGCAGCAGCGCCGCGTAGCTCGCTGCCACCACCCCGGCCGTGAACAGGCTGCCCAGCAGCGCCGAGGGCAAAAAGACAATCGGGAAGGCGACTGAAGAACCCTTGCTGAACATGCCGAAGAGCGAAGGAATCAGATGCAGCGCCAGGCTGAAGATCACGATATAGAAAAGCGCATTGGTGAGGCGCGCGGCAAAATAGGTGCGCGAGCTGACCGGCCGCCAGCCGACGATTCCAATGTCGCCGGGTACCACCAGGGTTACGCCAAAATCAATCAGCATCACCATGCCGAGGATCGCCATGCCGAAAACCAGGATGATGCGAGCATAAAGTTCGGCGGGTAGGACGAAGGCAAGAAACGAAAGCATCAGGCTGTAGAGGGCATAGATCGCGAGCGCTGTGCCGAGCGGCGAAGTGCCCTGCTTCAGGCTCAGCACCTGCGCCGAACCGCGAAAGTCCACCCGGAGCGATGTCACGAGCAGGATGCGGTACTGACGATCGTCCACACCCAGGCGGGCCAGCCCCGATACAATCGGGCCGAGCATCTTGTTAATGATTTTGCCCACGAGTGCTTGGAAGGTTCTCACCGGCGCTACCTCATCAACGCCGTAAACTGTTCCACCCGCGACCCGCTATCCTCCTCGCTGGTCAGCCGCTTGAAAATCTCTTCGAGCGTCGTTGTCCCGCTCTGCGGGATCGAGCGACGCAACTCCTCCAGGTTGCCGTCGGCGACGATCCTGCCGTGGTCGAGGATGATCACGCGGTCGCAAAGCCGCTCGACCACATCGAGCACGTGCGAGCAGTAGAAAACCGTCTTCCCTTCGCGCGCCATCTGGCGGATCAGCTCCTTGAGCAGCAGGGCGGTATGGGCGTCGAGCCCGGTGAGCGGCTCATCCATGAAAATCAGGTCCGGATTGTGCAGCAGCGCCGCGCTGATCAACACCTTCTGCCGCATGCCTTTGGAATAGGTGGCCAATCGCTGGTGCATCGAACGTTCCAGCTCGAAGAGTTCCAGAAAGCCGCGCGCTTTTCGTTCCACCTCGTTTTCCTCCAGGTGATAGAGCCGGCCCACCATCTGCAGAAATTCGTAGCCGGAGAGACTTTCGTAGAAGCCACCCGTCTCCGGCACGTAGCCGATCCGGCGCCGCATGGCGAAGTCTTCCCGCTGGTACGTCCGGCCGTCGAATGAGACCGCGCCCGACGACCGCGCCAGCAGGCCCACCAGGATGTTGACCGTCGTGGATTTTCCCGCGCCATTCGGACCCAGATAGCCCAGGATTTGCCCGCGCGGCACGGTGAACGAAACTTGATCGAGCGCCAGGAAGTTGCCGTAAAACTTCTTGAGCCCAGAAACCTCAATCGCGGGTGCTTCCGCCATGGTCCACTCTCCTCGAAGGGTTTGCTCGAAATATAGCATAGCCCTTTAGCGAGGCCGCGTCAGTGCCGGGTGCCGAGTGTCGAGTGCCGGGTGCCGGGCGAAGACCAACTACTCATAGAAAGCAGAAATCCGAAAACGGGCAAGCTTCGTTTCGATTTTCGATGGCCCGATTGGCGTACGGGTTGGCAGACCTTTGTGGGTGTTGTTAGAATGGGTTGACTGCGCTGGAGTGGCGGAACTGGCAGACGCGCGAGACTCAAAATCTCGTGGCCTTCATTGGCCGTGAGGGTTCGACTCCCTCCTCCAGCACCAACTTCCTATTGCAAATGGATGCCTTCACACTGCCAAGCAGATAAGCTCGCCATCAGGCAGGTGGCAGTTGTGGTGGCATTTGGCTTCGCCCGCAGACCTTCCACCGCCTTCCGCTGAGAGCGCTAAGGAAACGGGGTCGAGGGAAGCGGCGGCGAGACAGTTGGAATGTATCTCGTCCGCCTCAGCGGGACAAACCGGGCAGGCACTCGATTTTTGGATTTCGTCTTTCGAGTTTCGCTTTTCGGTCGTTACAGTCGTGCCAGGCACGCCTTCTCGCAGGTGACCGGCGCCGTGCCGAAGAGCGAGCAGGCAGTGACGTCCGAGGCTTGCACCGAGCCGAATTCGCGCTCGCTGTAAAGCACCACCATTTTGGCGCGCGTACTCTTATCCGGGCAGCGCAGCGAACGCTTCAGACGCCCGGGCCCGTAGCTGCGGATGGCCATGGCCACGGTACCCCAAAACAAGATGTACCAGGCAACCACAAGCAGGTACACATGCTCGTTCACGGGACCCTCCTTTCGGGACCAACCCAGCTCCTTCGAGCCAGAATCGAATCCCGTCCCGAAGCATCGGGAGCGGCACCCTCTCCAAACACGATAGTCCCGCCGGCCAAGGAAGGCAAACCCTCACCAACGGCATCGACCACGGCGCTCTTCCTCTTCGCTGCGAGCAACCGGCGGTGCAAACCCTATTTTGCCGCGAACATGTAACGTGGGAAAATGCAGTCTCATGCGACTGGTTCCGCTCGAACTCGTCTGTCCGAAGTGCGGCTCGGCCGACATCACCTA
>DATBWB010000139.1 GCA_036514995.1 Candidatus Acidiferrales bacterium | reverse complement strand
GGTACGTTCGTTCCAGTCACCTAACTCACAGGCCGAGGGTGCTTTTCCCGCCGTGCGTGGTACCTAAGTACCATTGCTAGGCGCAACGGCAGGTGGTACTCGTCCGATATGGGGACGAGTAGTTCGTTCGATTCAAAGACTTCCGAGCAGGGCTATTTTCGACGCGAGGTGTCCTTGCCCGGCAAGTGGGCCTACCTTTACAGCGAAGACTTTCGGCCTTTGACGGTGCTTTGCATCAGCGCGCGGGGAGCAGTGGCACGAATCGACGAGACTCTGGTGCCCAACCGGGAATTGCGCTTCCGACTGCCGCTAAGCGAAGAGTTTGAGTTCCAGGCCAATGCCACGGTCAAGAACCAAAGCGGCGAGCTAGTTGATTTGGAATTTAGCAAACGAGATTTGACAGCGGCGCTTCGGCTGAACGCTTACGCCGCTTTTCCGCAATGGGCCCGCAACAAACAGCCGGATGACAAGATGTCTGTGCTCGTGATTCATCCGGATGTTCAGGCAGCCGACGCTTTGGAGAAATACCTGACGACCAAAGGCTACGAAGTGGATGTGGCCCTGGGAGTCAACGCTGGTTGGGAGCTGGCGAAGTCCTTCCAACATGAACTGACGCTGGTCACCAGCCGGATGGGACTCAAGACGGCCTTCGCACTCTGTCAAAATCTGGTCGGCGAGAAACTCACCCCCGTTTTGTGGATCCAAGAAAACCAAGAGGTGGACTCCGAGCTGCTGATACTCTCCGGCGCGTGTGCCTCGATCAGGAAGCCATTCACGTTGGAACAGCTCCATCGAGCGATTCACGGCCTGAGGACATTCTTCCATTCACTGATCGTTTTGCCACCGAGGGAAGGAACCATTCGAAGCGAACGCCGGGCAACTCTTGTGGAGCCGACAGGCACGATACCCGGAATGGGGCACACGGAAATACCGCGATCCCGCCCTTTCGGGAAAGTCGAGCTTCCCCCGGCATTACCCACGCCGCCAGCGATCTCATCGGAACCGCCACCGCCGACTCCTCACCCCGGCGCGGTCGAAACGCCTCTGGCAACGGAAGCGGCAAAGCCGACTGCCCCGACAAGCGAGGAGGTGAAACCAACTGTTGCGCACGCGAGCCCCGATTTTATCGGGGCGAGCGTCACGACGCTAGTGGCTGCCGATGCAGAGAAGGAACTCCCCGTAACGGAGGTAGCAGGGGCAAGAGTGACCCATGCTGATGTGGCGAAACCCCGACAAACCGGTGCGGCCGGCGCTGAGAAGCCCGCGCAGAAAGCGAGTTCCGCTCCAACAACGGCCCCGCGGGTGACGAAGCCAACTTCCTACACAGCCGTGTTGGCGAAAGGGGCGGCGGAAAGGCTAACACCCCAAAAAGCACACGGACGTTTGGCAGGCGCAGCGGCTGCGGGCGTGGTTGCGCTCGCTCTGGTGGGATGGTACGGCTATTCTCGTCTTTACGTGCCCAAGCCGCCAACAGTGGCACTGGCAGCACCCACTCCACCGGCTTCTTCCCTAGAGGTCAGCCGTCCGAGGCCGGCAACACCTTTGACAGGCTTGAGCGCAATTCCGAGGGGAGGAGAAGAAAGCAGCACTGTTCCAACACCTGCCGAGACGCCTCCGCAAACCAGCCCAGCTCCAGTAAAGCCGACCAAGGTGTCTCAGCCGACTCAGGCGGGCGCTACCAAGGAGGACGGCCAACCGGTCCTGACGAGTCGAGAATCCGAGCCTGCCGACTCTACTCCAAAGGCGACGGTCGTAGTCGAGAGTCTGGAAAAGTTCAAGTTGCGCATGCCGCCGGGAAACCAGGGCAGCAGGACACCTGGAATGCCGGAAACGGCGCTCCCTTTGACAGGCGGGATGCCAACCATGCCAGAAGCGGTTGTCACTGCGCCCAGCCTTCCGGAACTCGTCCCTCCAGTCCAAGTAGAGGCGAAGGCCATCAAGCGCACTGATCCGGCTCTTCCCCTTTCGGCAAAGCTATACCACGGAAGCTACGAGGTTGTGGTGGTAGCGACGATCGATCCCACCGGAAAGGTTACTGAGGCGCACGCGCTACGGAAGGACAACTACGGTTTTGGTCAGGCCGCCAGCCAGGCAGTCAAACAGTGGATTTTTTCTCCGGCGACGCAGAATGGCCGGCCGGTCGCATCCACCCAAGCGATCCGCTTCGTTTTTCGCGGCAGGCAAAACTAAAGAGCTCTGCACAAATAAGCTGACGTGTAGCCGTCGTGTAGCGCCGGCTTCCAGCCGGCCATCTGCCTCTGAGGCCGCCAGGATGGCGGCGCTACGGAGCTGTTGCGACGTGCTGGCCATCGAGGCGTGCGCCAGCGCGCCTTGGTCATGTCGGGCCCACGAGCATCGGGCGGCGAATCAGCTTTCTTTGTAAGCCCAACCACCGGCCAAGCCAGCGACGGCATACTCAAAGAAACCGACCACCGCCCCAATCGCAAGCAAACGAGTAGGCCAGAGGTGGAGCGGATATTGGCCGATCACATATACAAGGACGACGAAAAACCAGGCGGCGATACCGGCGCAGATGGCCGTTCGAGGACCGGCACCGTAGCGTGGTCGAATCGCCGCATAGAGCCAGACCATCCCGATTCCGACGAGGAACCCAGAAAACACGAACCATGCCACCGCGCTGCCGGATATGGCGGGGCGATTGAGAGCAGTAAGTGCAGCATTCCAGTCCCCCTCCAACATCTTACCGTGCACGACATACTCAACGATGTTGATCACCACGCCGGCCAGAAGACCTCCCAGGATCACTCGTCCCCAGTTGATTTTTCCCATCGACACACCTCCAGGGATTCTTTAGCCTCTTGCGCTCTCAGGAAAGGACGCCCGAATGGAAACCCGGGGTGAGCCTAGTCGGATTTGCCCGACACGTCAAGACCCCTGCTGATGAAGCGACATCAAGGAGCATCCGTCAACGCGGGACAAAGCGGGCGAGAGGACTGCGGACCCAAAATAAGAAAGGGGGAGACGGGATTGCTATCTCCCCGCTAGCGGCTTAAAGAGATTGCCTACCGGTCGGCAACCAGCGTGAGGGTAAGCGGCTCCAAGAGCCGAAAGTCGAGCCGGGTTTCCGAGGGCAGGCGGATTTGCTGGCCCTTGGTTACGCCTTGAGCCACCGTTCCGGTCGCGGCGCCGACACCGGCGCCGATGGCGGCCCCTTTGCCACCTCCGGCCACGGCACCAATCAAGGCTCCGAGGCCGGCGCCGCCGCCAATCACGGCCGCACTTCGCTTACCGCGTGAAGCACCCTGTTCTTCCATGGTAGCAGTTTGGAGCGGGTAATGTTTCCCGGCTACGGTGATCTGGGTTAACTCCAGTGAAATTTCCGAACGGCCAGAGATGCGACCGGCGGACTTAACCTGTACCAACCTCCCGATGACTTCAGCACCCCTGGGCACCACGACTTGGTCGCCAGAAACAAGGGGAGCGTCCAAGCTCGCGTGAAAGATGTCGCCCGGTCGGTTGCGAGTGGTATCGATCGAATCGATCAGGCGCACGGTAATGATGGTCCCGGGGTTGACGGTGAATTGTTGAGCGTGAGGACGAACCGGCTCGGCCAGACCTGGCGCCGACGCGGGGGCCGGAGGGGCAGTTGCGAAAGGCGCTGGAGCTGGGGCTGGCCGGCGTGGGCGTCGAGAGCGAGCTACGGGCTTCGGCTCCTCCACGACCCGGGGCGGCTCGACCGCCGCAGCGGTGGTGACCTGCGGTGGCGGCTCGATTTGAAGTTCGTCGTTGATCCGAGCCACGCCGGCGACCTGTCTGGCGAGCTCCATGGCCCGAAGCTTCTCTTCGGGTGATTGGACCTTGCCGAGCAGAGTGACCTCACCATTTTGCGAGCTGACCAAAATGTCACGGCTTTTCAAGTCGCGATCCGAAAAGAGCTGAGCTTTGACTTCGGTAGCAATCTGCGAATCGGGCTTGGCTTTAGTGCATGCAGCAAAGAGAATTCCGACGGCTACCACAACGACCAGAAGTAACGCCAACTGTTTGCGCATGGAAACCCTCCACTCTCTATTCAAGATGCCGAAAGAAGGCCAGCCGTTGCCAGCCCGAGAACGGCCAATGTGCCTGCTCTGAAAATAGCGGGTATTGATCTCACCTGTCATCCCGAGCCCCGAGGTTGTTTTGCATAGTCCCGATTGAATCGGGATAAACTCCGGGTGCGGCTGTTTGTGTCCAGCGAGCGCGGTTTTTTTCGCGCTTTTTGGGGGGTGCGCTGCGGACGGGGTGCGCCCCGATTGGGTCGGGGGGCCCGGATGATGACGGTGAGTTGGTGGTGAGGCAGCCCGGGCGGGGACGCGGAGTACTTTTCCTGCATGGCTTTCCAGAAGCGGAAATCGTGCCGGGCCCGCCGCGGCGGGACCGATTTTATCGAGTAACCAGCTACAGTTTGCGGCGCGGC
>DATBWB010000138.1 GCA_036514995.1 Candidatus Acidiferrales bacterium | reverse complement strand
TGTTTCTGGCGGCGCGGCTGGGCGCGCCCATTTCAACGACGCACGCGATTGCCGGAGCGCTGGCGGGAACCGGTCTGCTCGCCGCCGGCCCGCATGGAGTACGTTACGCCACGCTGCTTCATAGCGTGGCGTTGCCGCTTCTCTTCTCGCCCGTTCTGGCGATGGCTGGCACGCTGGCGCTTTTCCCGTTGGCCGAGCGGCTGGTTCGATCACGGGACTGTATTTGCCTGACGGAGAGCCAAGCGCCCGCTCTGGTAGATTCCTCAGGGAGAACAGGCTCGCTCGTTGGGTTGTTCCGATGGGTCGAGATTCGCTGGTCCCACACGGCAGATTGCATGACCGGAACGGAGCTGGTGCGGGCAAGAATCTCGGAAGGCTTGCATTGGCTTTCGGCCGCCAGCATCAGTTTTGCGCGGGGACTGAACGACACACCCAAGATTGTGGCGCTCGCCCTGATGGCATCGGGGCTCTCGGGCCCTGATTCTATCGGGGCGGGCATCCTCGGGTCATTCGTGCCCGGGATGCCTTACGTCGCGGTCTCCCTGGCGATGGCGCTGGGGGGAATCGTGGGAGCGCGTCGGGTGGCGGAAACCATCTCGCGCCGCATCACTCCTTTTGATCCCCCGCAAGCGCTCAGCGCTAATTTTTTCGGAGCCATGCTGGTAGGCTTCGCGTCGCATCTTGGCCTGCCTGTTTCGACCACGCACGTAGCGGTGGGGAGCGTGCTGGGCGTCGGCCTGCATCGTCGCCGGGAGGCGAACTGGGGGAAGGCGCGAGAAATTGCCGGCGGGTGGCTGATTACGCTCCCGGTGGCGGCCGTGGCGGGAGCGGTGATCTATTGGATCCTTGGGAGGCAGCAATGAGCAGGAAAGCTGTTCTTGATACAGAAAGCGCCGTTTGGCGACGATACGAGCGAGCCGCCAAAGAGAAGGCGGCGGCGCTCTGCTGTCCGGTGCGCTATGACCCGAAGTATCTGGATGTGATCCCCGCGGAAATCCTGGAGCGGGATTATGGGTGCGGCGACCCGACACCCCACGTGCGTCCGGGCGATACGGTGCTCGATCTGGGCAGCGGCGGCGGCAAGCTGGCCTACGTTGCCGCCCAGATGGTGGGCCCGAAAGGAGGCGTCATCGGGGTGGATTTCAGCCCTGCCATGCTCGCGCTGGCACGCAAGCACCAGTCGAGGGTCGCCGAGCGAGTCGGCTACGACAACGTGGATTTCCGCCGCGGCCGGATTCAGGATTTGGCCCTTTCGCTCGACGAGGTGGACGCCTACCTCGAAGCGAATCCGATTCGCTCTTCCGATGATTTGCGCAAACTGGAGGAATTTCAAGAGAGGCTGCGCCGGGCAGCGCCGCTGGTGGCGGACGGGTCGGTGGATGTCATCATCTCGAATTGCGTCTTGAACCTGGTGAAGGAAAGCGAGCGGGAAAACCTTTTCCGCGAAATGTACCGCGTCTTGAAGCGCGGCGGGCGGGTGGCCATCAGCGACGTGGTCTCCGACGAAGACGTGCCGAAAGAGATGAAGGGCGACCCGGAGCTCTGGAGCGGTTGCATCGCCGGCGCCCACCGCGAGGACGGTTTTCTGGAAGCCTTTGAGCAAGCCGGTTTCTACGGCATAGCTTTCCATCAGTACGAGCACCGGCCCTGGCAGACGGTCCGGGGCATCGAGTTCCGGTCGGTCACAGTGACCGCTCGCAAGGGCAAAGAAGGCCCGTGCCGGGAACGGTACCAGGCGGTGATTTACAAGGGTCCGTGGAAGAAAGTCGAGGACGATGACGGCCACATCCTTTACCGCGGCAAGCGCATGGCCGTCTGCGACAAGACCTATCATTTGCTGACCGCCGAGCCCTATGCCGAGGAAATCATTCCCGTGCCGCCGCTCAAGGATCTCCCGCTCGAGAAGGCAAAGCCGTTCGCCTGCGGAAAAAGTTCCTTGCGCCCGCCCTGGGAGACCAAAGGAAAGAGTTATCGCAAGACAACCAGGGCCGATGCCGCCTGTGGCCCGGGTTGTTGCTGAGGAGGAGAGTATGCAGGGTTACTATGACGCAAATGATCTGGCTCGCTTTCCGGAGATGGGCAAGGGCAACAAGGAGTTGTGGGAAAAATTTTCCGCTTACTACAGCGCTGTTTTTGCCGAGGGGGCGCTCAGCGAGCGTGAAAAAGCTCTCATTGCGCTGGCGGTCGCCCATGCGGTGCAGTGTCCCTATTGTATTGACGCCTATAGCCAGGCCTGTTTGGAGCGAGGTTCCAACATCGAAGAGATGACGGAAGCGGTGCACGTGGCCTGCGCCATTCGCGGCGGAGCCTCGCTCGTCCACGGCATCCAGATGCGCAACATCGTCGGCAAACTTTCGATGTGAGACCTCGGTAGGGTTTCGACGGCGGGGAGGGAGGGAAGGCATGTCTCCCAGTTTGATCGCGCTCGGCAATCCCCTGGCTTCAGCGGCGGAGCAACGGTGCGTGCTCGGTTCTTCCAATGGCATTCCTCCATTTGGCCAAAGCCTTCGCCGCGCCGGTCTCTTTCCGCTTGCCGCGACGGGCATCACCGCCCTTCAGATCAACGTGGGAAAACTTTGCAACCAGACCTGCCGCCACTGCCACGTGGATGCCGGACCGGATCGGCGGGAGATCATGACGCGCGAGACAATGGAACTCTGCCTGGCGGCCCTGAGCCGCTCCCAAATTCCCACCGTGGACATTACCGGCGGAGCGCCGGAGCTGAACCCTCATTTCCGGTGGCTCGTGGAAGGGGTCAAAAAGCTTGGCCGGCACGTGATTGACCGGTCGAACCTCACTGTCCTGCTGCTGCCGTCCCAAGGCAATCTGGCCGAATTTTTGGCCAGCCACCGCGTGGAAATCGTCGCCTCCTTGCCCTACTATCGGGAGGCCCAGACCGACGCCCAGCGGGGCGAAGGTGTGTTTGAAAAATCGATCGAAGCCCTTCAGAAGCTCAACCGGCTCGGCTACGGGCGAGAGGGATCCGGGCTGACTTTGAATCTCGTATATAACCCGGTCGGGGCGTTTCTGCCCCCGGCGCAATCCGGCATCGAGCGGCAATTCAAGCGAGAACTCGAGCAAAGGCATGGAGTTGTTTTTGACCATCTCTACGCCATCACCAACATGCCCATCAGCCGGTTCCTCAAATTCCTCCTGGCCAGCGGTAACTACGAATCGTACATGGAGAAGCTGGCGCACGCGTTCAATCCGGCGGCGGCAGCCGGGGTGATGTGCCGGGCGATGTTATCCGTCGGATGGGACGGTCGGCTCTATGATTGCGATTTCAATCAAATGCTCGAGCTACCCGTGAATTCCGGTCTTCCGGCGCACATCCGCGATTTCGATCCTTCGCGTCTTGACCGCCGCGCGATTGAAACGCGCAATCATTGTTACGGCTGCACGGCGGGAGCCGGCTCATCCTGCGGCGGGGCCACGGTCGCGGAGGCGTCGCCCGGCACATAGCGAGCAGCCGGCCGGAAGCATTTCCTCAGAGAGGGAGGCACATTTCATGGTTGCCAAACCCGGGTCGTTCTGGGAGACTTTGGCTTTTGTCGGGCGACCCGACCGACCGTTGACAGCAGGAAATTATCTATGCTAGGGATACAGGGCGCTCGCCCCGATGGAATAGGGGCGAGGCGCCTCCGGGCCGAGAGCC
>DATBWB010000137.1 GCA_036514995.1 Candidatus Acidiferrales bacterium | reverse complement strand
CCCACCAAGGCGGAATACGAATTGCTCCATCCGGAGCAAATCGTGATGGGGTTCTTTCACCTGGCGGTTTCGCCCCGAGAGGCCTACCAGATTTTGCTCAAGAAGCAGGTAACGGCCATCGGCTTTGAGGTGATTGAGTCCATGGACGGCAACCTGCCCGTGCTCTCGGCGATCAGCGAGATTGCCGGGCAGATGACGGTGCCGATCGCGTCGCATTTACTCGAAACGGAGAGCGGAGGCCGAGGAATTCTTCTCGGCGGCGCTCCGGGCATTCCGCCGGCCCTGGTGGTCATCCTCGGCGCGGGGATTGTCGGGACGCACGCGACGCGAACCGCCGTCGGGGCCGGGGCCCAGGTGATTGTTCTCGACCAGGAGATCAACAAGCTGCGGCGCATTCACAACGAGTTTGGCAACCGGGTGGCCACCGCCATGGCGGACCGGCCGACCATTGAGCGGCTGGTGAAGGCGGCCGATGTGTTGATTGGAGCGGTGCTGATCCACGGTGGCAAGGCGCCTCACCTGGTCAGCGAAGAAATGGTTCGCACGATGAAGCCGGGCAGTGTGATCCTGGACATCTCGATTGACCAGGGGGGGTGCGTTGCTACCTCACGGCCTACCACCCTGGCGCAGCCGACCTTCGTCTATTCCGGCGTGATCCACTATTGCGTGCCCAATATGACGGCCAATATCGCGCGGACGGCCACGGCGGCCCTCTCCCACTCCAGCCTGCCGTACCTCATGCGGATTGCGAATGAGGGCATCGACCGGGCTCTTTATCACAGCCCGGACCTGGCCAAAGGGGTTTACACGTACAACGGCCAGTGCGTGAATCCGGTCATTGCTGAGATCTTCGGCGCCAAGCCCGTCGAAATCTATTCGCTCCTTGGCGAGCAGATCTGGTCATGAGGGGAAGCAAGGGCGAGGGGACGCAAGGAGACCGCCTGCCATGTCGTGGATTGATGTCTTCAAGCGAAAAATTGTAAGCCCGACCGAAGCACTGCGTTGTATCAAGTCCGGCGACAGGGTCTATATCCACCCGGGTTGCGCTGAGCCGGAAGTGCTGGTGGAGGCGCTCTACCAGCGGGCGCCGGAATTGCGCGAGGTCGAGCTGGTTCACCTGCTTACGCTGGGCAACGCCGATTACGTGCGTCCGGAGATGGAAGGGCATTTTCGGCACAACGCCATGTTCATCGGGGGAAACGTTCGTGACGCGGTGAACGCCGGCCGGGCGGATTACATGCCGATCTTTCTGGGCGAGATTGAAGGGCTTTTCCTCAGTGGTGAGATGCCGCTTGACGTTGCCCTGATCACGGTGACGCCGCCCGACGAGCACGGTTATTGCTCGCTGGGCGTGGGCGTGGATACCACGATGACGGCGGTGAAAGTGGCCAAGCATATCGTCGCTGAGGTCAACGATCAGATGCCGCGGACGCTCGGCGATACCTTCGTTCACGTCAGCAAGCTGGATTTCATCGTGGAGAGTTCGCGGCCGCTGTGCGAACTTCCCGAGCACCACGTGACCGATCTCCATCGGATGATCGGGCGGAACATTGCCGATCTCATCGAAGACGGTTCCACCCTTCAAATGGGCATCGGGGGGATACCGGACGCGGTTTTGCTCTACTTGGAGGGCAAGAAAGACCTGGGAGTCCACAGCGAAATGTTTTCGGACGGGCTGATTGAGTTGATCGAAAGGGGCGTCGTCAACGGCGAGCGGAAGTCGATCCACCCGCGCAAGGTGATTGCCGGCTTTTGCCTGGGGACTAGGCGCCTGTTTGACTTCATCCACAACAACCCGATCTTTGAATTTCATCCAACCAGTTACACGAACGATCCGTTCCGCATTGCGCAAAACGATCAAATGATAGCGATCAACGCCGCCTTGCAGGTGGACCTGACCGGGCAGGTGGTGGCCGATTCGATTGGAAGTTATTTCTACAGCGGTTTTGGCGGCCAAGTGGACTTTATCCGCGGCGCGGCGCGCTCGAAGAGCGGCAAGCCGATCATCGCTCTGCCGGCGACTGCCAAGGACGATTCGATTTCCCGGATTGTGCCGATGCTGGACCCCGGCGCGGGCGTGGTCACCTCTCGCGCCGACGTCCACTACGTGGTCACCGAGTACGGCGTGGCTTATCTCCACGGCAAGAACATCCGGCAGCGGGCGGAGGCGCTTATCAACATTGCCCATCCGAAGTTTCGGAACGAACTCCTGGAATACTCGAGCAAGCAGCGCTGGCTGAAGCCGGCCGAAAGACTGGTATGAGCCTGGCGGCCCGCGAGGTAAGGATGGAGTGGGGTGTTCGAGCCACGGCGTTGGCGGCAAACGTGGCGGAAGGCGTTAGCCTTCCCTCTCATGGAAAGGGAATCCGCCCCTGGCGGATGGGGCTAGTGCCGTTCCAACTTGATGAACCTATACATCTCGATCCTGTATGATCAATAAAGCATGCCGTGTGACTTGCGGAAAATGGCCCCAAAGAGTTGGAACGGCACTAGTTGGCATGGCGGAGGGCATTCATGGCGGAAGCGCGCGGAAAGGTTGAGATCAACGCGGAAGAATGCAAAGGCTGTGGCGTCTGCGTGGATGCTTGCCCGCCGGAAGTGCTGGAGCTGGCCCCTGAACTCAACCGCTACGGTTTTCACCCCGCCCGCTACAAAGGCGATGGCTGCACGGGATGCGGGATTTGTTTTTACTGCTGTCCGGAACCGGGGGCCATCACCGTCTATCGGGCGGTGGTGGAAGCAACCAACCGGAAAGCCCCGGTACCAGCTTGAGGGAGGAGCCTCGCCTCGCCACACAAGGCCGGAGCGGGGCGGCTTGCGGCGGCGGGCCTGCCCGCCCGGCAAGCAACACGGTGGGAGTGGGAAGACTTCCCCCGCCGCGATGAGGAGCGATGGATGGCGCGGCAACTGATCAAGGGCAATGAGGCAATTGTCAAAGGAGCCATTCTGGCTGGCTGCCGGGCCTTCTACGGCTATCCCATCACGCCAGCAAGTGAAATTGCCGAAGCGGCAGCACTCTATTTCCCGCAGATCGGCGGCACGTTTGTCCAGGCGGAAAGCGAGGTCGCCGCCATCAATATGGTTTACGGAGCCGCCGCCGCCGGCCAGCGCGCCATGACGGCTTCCTCCGGGCCGGGGTTGAGCTTGATGCAGGAAGGGCTTTCTTACCTGGCCGGGTCAGAACTGCCCTGCGTGGTGGCGGATGTGGTGCGCGGCGGGCCGGGACTGGGCAACATCGGTCCCGAACAGGGCGATTACAACCAGATCGTCAAAGGCGGCGGGCACGGCAATTACCGCACGTTTGTCCTGGCGCCGAACTCCTGCCAGGAGATGTGCGACCTCACCATGCTCGCCTTCGAGCTGGCCGACCGCTATCGCAATCCGGTGATCATCCTCACCGATGGTTACACCGGCCAGATGATGGAGCCGGTGGATTTTGCCGAGGAGGTGGCGGCGGCGCCGGAGAAGGAGTGGGCGGTGCGGGGCGATGCCGGGACGCGGCGCAACTTGATCACTTCCATCTATCTCTCGCACGATGCTTTGGAGGCTCACGTGCGCAAGCTCGAGGAAAAATATCAGCGGGCGGCGCCGGTGGAAGCGCGGCACGAAGCTTATCGGACTGACGATGCCGAATTGCTGGTGGTCGCCTACGGCATCGCCTCGCGGGTGGCCAAGGCCGCGGTGGAACTGGCGCGCAAGGGAGCCATGCGAGTCGGACTTCTCCGCCCCATTACTCTGTGGCCTTTCCCGGAAAAGGCGCTGCAGGAACTCGCTCGACGCATGGACGGGCTGCTGGTGGTGGAGCTGAGCACCGGGCAGATGATTGCCGACGTCCGCCTCTCCATTCACGACGAGCGCCCGGTCAACTTGTGCGCCCGCTTCGGCGGAAACGTGCCGTCCGCCGAGGAGATTCTGGAACAAATCAAACTCTGCTATCACTCCCGCAAGGCCAGGCGCGACGCGCTCGAGGCGGAGCGGCTAGGCCACCTGGTGGGCGGGGCAGGGAGCTGAAACAGTGAGCGAATACCGCGTCATGCAAGAGAAGTCGCCGACCTTCTACGAAAGTTTTTTCCGCCGGGATGAGCTGCAGCACCAGACCCACTATTGCCCGGGCTGTGGCCACGGCGTTATCCACAAGCTGATTGCCGAGGCGATTGACTCCCTTGGCGTGCAGGATCGCACGATCTTGGTCAACCCGGTTGGCTGCGCGGTGTTTGCCTACTACTATTTCGACGTGGGCAATGTGCAAGCAGCCCATGGCCGCGCGCCGGCGGTTGCCACCGGCGTCAAGCGAGCCCATCCGGAGAGCATCGTGCTCAGCTACCAGGGCGACGGCGACCTGGCAGCCATCGGCACCGCCGAGATCATTCACGCCGCCAATCGCGGCGAAAATATCACCGTCTTTTTTGTGAACAACGCCATTTACGGTATGACCGGCGGGCAGATGGCGCCGACCACCCTCGTCGGCCAAAAGAGCACCACCTCGCCCTTCGGACGCAGCGTGGAGAATGAGGGCTTCCCGCTTCGCGTCTGCGAGCTGCTCTCTTCGCTCGAAGCGCCGGTCTATATCGAGCGCGTTTCCACGCACGACAACAAGAGCGTCATGAAAGCGCGCAAGGCCATCCGCAAGGCGCTGGAAATACAAGTCCAGGGGCGCGGGTTTTCTCTCATCGAGTTGCTTTCCCCCTGCCCGACGATCTGGAACATGACGGCGATGGAATCGCGTCAATGGATTGCAGAGAAAATGCTGCCCGTCTTCCCGCTGGGGGTATATCGCGATAAGACGGCTGAGAAGGTTGCGCCTTGGACTCCGCGGAAGGAGCCGGGCAACGCCGAAATACTTGCCATTCTTGACTTCGAAAGGAAAGCGGCCATGGCGAAGGCCCCGGATGCGCTGCCGCACCCGAATCCGGGACGACAGGGATTCCAACAAGCCGGTATGCGCATCGCCGGCTTCGGCGGCCAGGGCGTGCTCCTGCTCGGCCAGTTGATTGCTCAGGCCGGGATGGTGGAAGGGCTGCAGGTGAGCTGGTTGCCGTCCTACGGTCCGGAGATGCGCGGGGGCACCGCCAACTGTCACGTGCGACTTTCCGTGGATACCATTGCCTCGCCGCTGGTTTCTCGCCCTGACATTCTGATTGCTCTCAATGAGCCGGCGCTCCACAAATTCGGGCCGGAGGTGGTGTCCGGCGGTCTCATCCTGTACAACAGCACCGCCTTGCCGGCCGATTTCCACGCCGAGGGAGTGGATGTATTGGTCATGCCGGCCACCGAGATGGCCGATAAACTTGGTAGCACCCGCGCCGCGAACATGGTCATGCTCGGCGCGCTGCTCGAGCGCACCGGCTCGATCCGCGCTGAGACTGTCTTCTCAACGCTTACGCAAGTGATTAAGAAC
>DATBWB010000136.1 GCA_036514995.1 Candidatus Acidiferrales bacterium | reverse complement strand
AGCGCCCCTGATGCCCCCAGGCTGAAACCCATGCCGCCGTGATGATCGGATACACCACCCGCTATCCGAGCAGCGCCGGACGGATGATCCGCGGGCAGTTGATCCGCTGGCTGATTTACCTTGTGCTGATCGGTGTTCTGTTCCGAGGATACATTGACAATGCTGCACACGCGGGCGGGCTCATTGCTGGCGTGGCGCTGGCCTACCTCGTTCCCGACGCTTCTATCTTTGCTCGCCGGTCGTGGTGGGACAAGACCGGCTACTTCGCCACCGGGATTGTTATCTTGAGCTTTCTGATGGCGCTCCTGAACAGCTTGGGCGGTTAGTGGCCCATGCGCCTTTCCTGTTGCGCAGGTCGTGGGCCGGGTGCACGACCTGCTTGGTCGTTCATGCTCGCTTGCGACCGATCAGAAGCTGAGCAGCACGCCGATGGACGGCTGAACAAAAATCACGACGCTGCCTGGCGCCTGGAAGGTTCCCGTCAAGCTCGTGGTCGAGAAATTCGGCGCCAGAGTCAAATAATTCCGCAGCGCGATCCGAGCATCCAGCGGCCCAAGAACGGTAACATCGAGTCCCGCGCCGAAATTCCACTTCGGACGAGACACGTTACTAATGGGCAAGAAGCCGGCGCGGGCAAGGTTCGCTTGGGCTGCGTCTCGCGGACGATAGGAAATCACCCCCGAACCAGTCATCAACCAGGGACGAATGCGGCCGGTGGCAAAGCGATGCACCAGATTCACGTCAAAGGAATGTTCATCGCTCGGCAGAGAAAAGGTAGCGCCACTGACCAAATCCCGAAGCTTCAGGCCATTCCGTGAAAAGCCGTAGCCCAGTTCAAGACCGGTCTTTTCAAAGAAAAAGAGCCGCCCGCTGACCAGGAACCCGCCCGACTTCGTAAAATCGCCGGTAAAGTTGGCGTTGCTGAAGTCCCTGGCAGAAATCGGCGAATTCGCTTCTGCGGCAAGCTCGAGGCGATTTTGTGCTCGAAGCAGCGAAGCCATCGCAAACAGAGAAACAAGGAACACCACGAGTTTCAATCGCATCTGGACCTCCAAATTGGCTGGGACTTAGCTAGGATTCAAGCGGAGAGGAAAAGGTTGGCCGGAAATCCAGTCGGATAGAAAACAAGGTTCTTGGCTGCCATCACAAGGGTCGGTCACGTCCGCTTCAGAAATCGGTCGGGGCAGTTGCGGAATCACCCACATCAATGTGGGGCAGATCCATGCTGAGGCGATCCACGGCGTCCTGGATGCGCCGGGCCATTTCTTCCAAGGTAGCAATGCGGGAAGCGATCTCAGGCGGGAGCGATGCTTGTTTCAATAAGGCGAGATTGCCAAGCATAACAGCCAGGGGGTTGTTAATCTCATGCTGCATTTTCAGGCTCATCTCGCCGAGAGCTGCCAGCCGTTCCAACCGCACCAGGTTCTGCTGGCTCTCCGTCAACCGGGCATAAGCCTTGTCCAGCTCGAGCTGCTTGTTGATCAATTCCCGGTTCAGTTGAACCAGGGTCTCAAGCCGAACATCCGAGATGAGCTTTTTGGTCAGGCTGGCAACCGAGAGTTGCCGGCGGATCAAGTAAGCGACGGCAAGCGCCATCAAGCCGCAATATCCGGCGAAAAGAACGCGGCTGCGATAGGGCGATGGGGCAGGTTTCCATAGAACTTCCGGCAGCATGAACATCACTACGCCGATCGAAAGCGCCAGAATAATGGCCACGCTCAGCCACCAGACCCGGCTGCGATCCTTCTCCAGGCTGAGCAGTTGCTGGCGTTTGGTTCCGGGCACGACCGTCGCTCCCGGAGCCCCGGTCGCAAACGGCGTTGAATCGCGTGTTGATTTCTCGGTGGCCGTTTGACCTCCTTCCGATCCAGGAAGAGAAGTTGAGCAGCAGTCGCGCGTTTGGCGGCGCACGCTTGCCGGCAAGGGAACCAGGGAGGTCGAGCGCCTCACTCCATCCCGTCGGGCAATATTACCCCTTTTCCCCGAGAGGGCAATAGCAATTGTGCAGGAGGGGTTTGAACCTGTGTTTCCACTTCTTGAAGAGACTCGCCTCAGATTTACGGCAGAGGCATGGAAAGGCTTCCTGAAGGCTGCCAAGCCAGGGGCATACGACAGCAGTCATCCAAAAAAGACGGAAGCGATGCGGTAGAGCTCTTCGTCCGCCGGACGGGTACCGGCAGTGGCGTCGAGCAGGGGAATGGCCACGATGCGCGTGCCCTGCAAAGCGACCATCTTGCCAAATTCACCGCTCAAGATCAGATCGACCGCGGCGATACCAAAACGAGTGGCGAGCACACGGTCAAATGCGGAGGGCGAGCCGCCGCGTTGCACGTGTCCAAGAACAACGACGCGCGTTTCAAATCCGGTGCGCTTCTCAATTTCCGAGGCCAGCACCTGGCCGATCCCGCCGAGCCGCACGTGGCCGAATTCATCGCGTTTTTCCGTTTGGAGGACAACTTCCTGGCCCGGCTTGGCACGGGCAAAGCGCGCCCCCTCGGCAGCCACCACAATGCTGAAGGAACGACCGCGGCTGTGGCGGCTGCGGAGTGCTTCACAAACCTCCTCGATATCGAACGGCTTCTCCGGTATCAGGATAAAATCGGCGCCGCCAGCAATGCCGGCGTAGAGCGCAATCCACCCGGAGTCGCGTCCCATCACCTCGACGACGATCACCCGATTGTGAGCCTCGGCCGTGGTATGCAGGCGGTCGATGGCCTCGGTGGCGACGTTGACGGCCGTGTCGAAGCCGAAACAGAAGTCGGTTCCCGGCAGATCGTTGTCAATGGTCTTGGGAACGCCGACCACCTTGACGCCATGTTTCGTCAGTTCTACCGCCACGCTCATCGTGTCGTCTCCGCCGATGGCCACCAGCGCGAAGATCTCCTGCTTCCTCAGGTTTTCCATCATGACAGGCAGGCCGTCTGCCCGCTTCAGCGGATTGGTGCGGGAAGTTTTCAAAATGGTTCCACCCCGGACCAAGATGCCCGATACCTTATCGAGGCCGAGGGGTTCCACTTCGCCTTCCAGCACGCCTTTCCACCCCTCCAGGAAACCAATGACCTCGAAGTCGTGCGCCACCGCCTGGCGTACCACTGCCCGGATCACGGCGTTCAATCCGGGCGAATCGCCACCACCGGTGAGCACTCCAATTCGCTTGCCCATTGCTCTCTACCCCAAAAGAAGATACGGCGCTTCCGGCCGCTCGCTGGGGGATCGCGCCCTCGCAAATCCAACGAGCCCGCCGCGGCGGGCCGGCACACCCATTATGGCCCAAGAGGAAGCTGTGCGTCTCCCCCTTTGAGGCACCATTTTGTTGGAAGGTTATGAAATAGGTTCTAGCGCGTTCGAGAAAATTTAGCTAAAGTAAGCGGACTTCCCCGCGTGGAGGGGGTGCTGGCTCCAGAGAAAAGGTTGCCCGCAGCCAGGCCCGTTCGACGGCGAGGGGACCAAACCGAGCGCCATGCAGTTTCACCGTACCAGCAAGAATAAACGAGGCAATCAGCGACCCGCGCCGGGCCGCCGCCCGGCGCCATCCGCCTGGGTGATTCGCGCCCGTCGCATTCTTGAGGAAGAGGCCCGCGGCATCCGTAAGGTTGGTGCCTTGCTGGATGCAAACTTCGATGGAGCCGTACAAACCATCCTCCGTTGCCGCGGACGCATCATCGTCACCGGCCTCGGAAAGTCCGGCCATGTGGGACGCAAGATGGCGGCAACATTGGCCAGCACGGGTAGCACAGCCCTTTTCCTGCACGCCGGTGAGGCGCTGCATGGCGACCTGGGCATGATTACCAAGGACGATGTGGTGATCGCCGTTTCACAGAGCGGCGAAACGGCCGAGCTGTTGGCGGCTCTGAAATATTGCCGTCACCGAAAAGTTCCCATCATCGGCGTGGCCGCGAATCCAAAGTCGCGGTTGGCAAAAATGAGCAACTATTTTCTTTCGCTCGAACCAGCCACGGAGGTGGATTGCTTCGGGATCGTACCCACGGGGACAGCTACTGCCACGCTCGCCCTCGGCGATGCCCTTGCTGTGGTGGTCATGGAAAAGCGCAAATTTAGCCTCAGAGAGTTTCACGAGCGCCACCCTGGGGGCACGTTGGGAAGAATCGCCGCCGCTCGCCTTCGCTCCGGCGGAGAGTGACCCGGGATCGCCTGCCATTCGCCCGCGTTGCCACCCCTCACTGGCACTCACTGGACAGGTGTTGCGAAGAGGCTACAACCCGTTTGATAACCGCCAAGCACTGGCGCGATCACACTCAGCGGAGCCCTGCACCCTCTGGTACAGGGCGGAGGGAAGAATCTGGGCGGCCTTGTCATGCTGAGCGCAGCGAAGCATCTCACGTTCAGATCCTTCACTCCGTTCAGGATGACAGGTAGGACCTCTCATGCGTTCAGCATGACCCCGCCACCGAGCCGGCTCAGCGCGTAGCGCCTGGGGTGCGGGTAAGCCGGCCGGCGGGCGCGAGTTCCTTCAGGCAGGTCTTGGCCGCCCGATATTCTTCCAGGAATTTTTCTCGCCCGGCGGGAGTGAGCGCAGGCGTGCCGGCGGCGACCGCGTCGCTGCTGATCACTCCGTCAGCCTTCAACGCTGCCTTGCAACATGCCACAAATTGGGTCTTGCCGCCCCCGCTCGCCGCGGCAAGCTTCGGGAGCAGGGTAAAGGCGCGGGCGAACCGTTCGAAGATGTCGCGGTAGGGCGCCAGGGCTTCCCTGTCTCCCCGAAGACAAAGCGACCAGGCCGCCTGCCACTCGCAGGGAAGGAGATTCGATTCACCCGCGATGACGCCAAACGGCATGTGTTCCTGCAGGAGCCATTGATCCCAATGCTCCTTCAAGCGCCCCCAAAAACCTCGGCCGGGAAGAAAAATGTCGAACATCATCATGGCCTGGCCCAGGTAGATGCCGAATTGGCCTTTCTCTTTGAAATGCGTCGCGCCGCGAAAATAGTTGCCCATCTCCCGCTTTGAGCCGCTCACCAGCAGGCCGTAGAGAAAGGGGAGGCGGGACAACACCTTGACGTCGTGGGTGTGGATGTGAGACGGCCCGGGGTCACGCGGCAGCTCGGCATTGTCATAAAGGAAGAGGGGGAGGTCGCCGCCCAGGGTATCAAAAAGCGAGGCGACTTCGCGCTGGAAGAAAGCGAGCATATCGCCCCTTACGCCAAGATCGCGAATCGCCAGGGGAGCAATGACGGCAGCGTCGGCCTTCAGTTCCCAGGCCAGGCGAAGATTTTCAAGCGTCTCCTTGCGGGTCAACCCGGTGACGCCGAGCCAGACCTGGAGGGGGGCGTGGCCGCTCATGGCCAATCCAGCGCTCAAAGCACGGACTTCCCCCGCCGCCAGTTGCATGAGCCGCTGGCGCTGCTCATTGCTGATGAGCGACCACTCCCCGGCGTTGCTGAGGACAAAGAGAATGTCACACCCAAATCCTTCTTGTACGACGTGGCGAAGCAACGCTCGCTCGTCCGCCTCGATGACCCGCCCGAGAGAATCCAGAACCGTCAGGCAAGGAGTGCCGACCGTGCGCGGAAAATAGCGAACGGCCCGGGAATGATCCCGGAAATGATCCTTGGAATGATCCATGCTGCGCAGTCTCTCCGTGAGGCGGTGCCGCCTTTCCGTTAACCACCCACCATCGTCCTGTTCTCGGGAGACAATATACTTCGCCTTCGGAATGGTCAAAATAAAAATGGCAACTCGCGGGCTCGCCACTTGCCCGAAGGTCTATTCGGTGGCTGGTTCGGCGCCGGGCAGGTAGGTCTTCACGCGCTCCTCCACTTCCCGAAGCGATTTTTGGCGGCCTTCCTGCACCTCCCAGATGGAGACGATGGGGAAGAGCTTCGTAAAGCCCATGTAGAGAAGGATGAACGTGGCGAAGAAGCCGGCGGTGATGGCCAGTTCGACCCAGGTGGGATGGTAGATGATCTTGCCCCAGGGCAGGCGCGGCATGGAGAGCGTTGGGACGACGATGGCAAACCGCTCGAGCCACATCCCGACGTTCACAAAGGCCGACGCCACGACCGTCCCCGCTACCGTGCGCGTTTTCCCCCGCGCCAGGATCGCTACCGGAATCAAGAAACACGTCACCACCATCGTCCAAAAAATCGGCGCAAAACGTCCCGTCACCTTGGAATAGAAGACCGCCAGGTGGGCGGGCTCGGCGCCATAGAAGGTGGTCAGAAACTCGGCGAACGTAAAGTAGAACCAGAGCAGACTCATCACCAGCAGGAGCAGGCCGAGATTGTTGAAATGCACCGGCTTCAAATAGTTTTCCAGATGATACATGCGCCGGATGATCGCCATGGCGATGATGAGCGAAGCGATGCCGGAAAAGATCGCGCCCACCACAAAGTACGGGCCAAAGATCGTGCTGTGCCACATCGGCTGCACGGTCATGGCAAAGACCCAGGAGACCACGGTGTGGACGGAGACGGCGATGGGAATGACCAGAACGGCCATCACGGCGATCGCCCGTTCGAGCAGGCGCTTCTGCTTCTCCGTGCCCCGCCAACCCAGCGCCAGCGGCCGGTAGAGCCAGGTGCGCTTGCCGGCATGGTCGCGCAGGATGGCAATGTCGGGAATCAAAGGCAGGTAGAGATAGATGGTGCTGGCCGTGAGGTAAACCGTGATGCTGCAAACGTCCCAGAGCAAGGGCGAGCGAAAATTAGGGTGGCGCAGCACGTTCAGAAGGCGGTCGGGCCGCCCAAGGTCCATAATCACGCTGCCGGCGCCAAAGAAGAGCACGAGCACGGTGATCACTTCCGCCGCCCGCGTGATCGAGCGCCGCCACTCCGCCTGCACCAGCCGGAGAATGGCCGAGATCAGCGTCCCGGCGTGGCTGATGCCAATGAAGAACACAAAGTTGGTGATGTACACTCCCCAGTACACCGGGACGTTCATCCCGGTGACCACCAGACCATCTTTCAGTTGCTGGATCCAGGCGAAAATGGAGAGCGCCCCCAAGAACAACAGGACAGCCAGCACCCGATAGAATTGGCTGGTGGTCTGCTGGATGGGCCGGATCAATACCTCCTCCGGCCCTAACGGGTTGTCATGTCTTTCCACTCCACTCTCCTTCGGCGAGGTAAAGGACCTTGGGGTGGGTGCCCAGCTCTTCGAGCAACCGAAACACCCGCGGGCTGCGGCTCAACTCGGAGACCTTGCTCATCGGGTCGTCGAGGTCGCCAAAATACATGGCCTGAGTGGGGCAGGTTTCGACGCAGGCCGGGACGTAATCGCCTTCGGCCAGCGGCCGATTCTGAGCGCGCGCTTCCTCCTTCGCCTTTTGCAGGCGGTGATGGCAGAAGGTGCACTTTTCCACCACCCCTTTCGGCCGCAACGAAACATCCGGATTGTGCGCCGTGTCCATTTCCCCGGGCCACTCGGGCTTCCTCCAGTTGAAGACGCGCACCGTATAGGGGCAAGCATTGGTGCAATAGCGGCAGCCGATGCAGCGGGAAAAAATCTGGCGCACGATTCCTTCCGGCGTAATGTTGGTGGCGTCCACCGGACAGACCTTGATGCAGGGCGGGGTGTCGCAATGCAGGCAGGGCAGCGGCAGCAGCCGCACTTTCACGTGCGGGAATTCTCCCTCGACGAAGGGAACCACCTTGATCCAGGTGAGCGCTCGCCCGCGGCCTGCCTCGTCCGGTTCCGCGCAAGGAACGTTGTTCTCAGCCGCGCACGCCACCACGCACGCCTGGCAGCCGCTGCATTTCGCCAAATCAATCACCATGCCCCAACGCGGCATGCTTCACCTACGCTCGGGAAATGCGGACGCGAGTGGAAAACCACCGCGCCCCGCCGCCCGGGGGCGGCTCGGCCGGGTTCCCGCTCCCCGGCACCAACAGCTCGCACGGGTTCGTGCCGCGCCCCTGGCTCCAGCGCGACCCGGTGCGGTGACCCAATCCGAGCGGGATCGCCACCACCTCAGGCCGCAAACCCAAGAACCAGCGTGCCCGCATGCGAGCCTTCCGGTGCGACGATTCGACCCAGACCCAGCTCCCGTCTTCAATTCCCAGGCGGCGTGCCGCCTCGGGATGGATTTCAATCCAGCTTTCCCAGCGCTCAAACAGGTGCTGGCCAAGAATCTGCTGCAAAAAAGGAAGGTCAGCGCCTCGCGTCTCGCCCAACGGCAGAATCTCGTAGGGAAAAAGCACAAAGGGAAATTGGGCTTCGTTGCCCGCATCGGGCCGGCCCGCATCCGTCGCGCTTGCCCCAAACAGCGGTTCGAAGTGAGGCAGGCAGCGCCTCTCGGCCGCGACCAGATCCGGCTTTGCTGCGTTGCTCCTGGCCTCAGCGAGGATGTCCCTCCAGAGAAGCTGCGAAAAGAATTCAAACTTTCCCGAGGGCGTACGGAAGACACGCCCCCATTCGCCATAGTGGTACGCAGGATCCCACCAGCCGCCTTTCTCCTTCATCTGCTGCCAGAGTTCGTCGGCTGTCGAATAGTCCGGCGCCCACCACCCGCTTTTTTCAAGCAGCTTGTCCCAAACCTCTTCGAGCTGGGTGCCAAAGAGATAGCCGCGTTGCGCGGAGAAGATATCCTGCGCCGAGCGCTTGACCACCTGTTCGAAGCGGTCGAAAGGCAGTGCCCCGGCCAGCGGGCCTCCCAGTCGTTTGGCAAGCGCCAGAATAACATCCCCGGGATGCCGGCTCCCGTGCCGCGCCGGCACCACCGGCTGGGACAATCCACGGAGGGCGCGAGGAACCACCGGAGGAGTACCGGAAAGGTCCCACGTTTCGAGGAATGTCGGCGCCGGCAAGAGCAGATCGGCAAAATCCGTTGTATCGTCGGGAAGCGTGGCGAAGTCCACAATGAACGGAATCTTGGCGAGCGCCGCGATAAACCGATCTCGGTCCGGCGCCAGATAAACCGGGTTGGCATCGTGGAGGATGAGCGCTTCGATGGGATAAGGCTTGCCCTCGAGCGCAGCCTCAGCGAGCACGTCGGCGGCATCGCCCGCCAGGGGAGACCTTGACCCATCGAGAGCCGGCGGGCGCCCGGCTTGCTCGCCGGCCGAATGATGCCGAACACCAAGCCACCCCGCTGTGCGCGGCCCCTCGGGCTGGAGAAGGACACCGCCGGGCTGTTCAAAGTTACCCATCAGCGCGTTCAAGCTCTCGACGGCCATCGAGCCATAGAGAGTTCCCGGCTGGACGCTTCCGGGTTTATCTCCCAGGGCAAGCGCCGGCGGGTTGGCGGCAAACTCCCGCCCCAGCCTCAAGATCGTTTCTACGGGCACGCCCGTCAGTTCAGCCACCTCGTTGAGACGGTAGTCGCGCAGCACCAGGGTGCGGAAACCGGCGTGCCGCTGGCCAGAGGTATCCGTCCAATCGTCAAACCCAAAGGTATGTTGCGCGAGAAAATTCGCGTCCACTCGCCCCTCGGAGATAAGGACGTAGGCGATCCCGAGCGCCAATGCCGCCTCGGTACCCACCCGGATGGGCACCCACTCGTCCGCTTTCGCCGCCGTAACCGAGAGCCGAGGCGAAACCTGCACCAGCTTGCTGCGCTGGCCTTCGGCAGCGCGCCAGGCGCCAAAGGCGCGCATGAGGTGGACGGGCGAACCCCAGCCTTCGAGCAAGTTCGCGCCGAAGCTCAGAACGTAACTCGCATTCTTCAGGTCGTAAGCCAGCGGCTCGTGAACTCCCTGCATGAAATACGCCGCCGCGCTCGATCCGTCTGTCGTGCCGGGCAAACTCAGATGGTTGGGCGAACCGTAGGCCGCGAGAAAGCGCTGCCAGAGGTCTGGCATGGCGCCCGGTCTCGCCCCGCTCAACACAGCCACGCCATGCGAGCGACCCGCCTGGCGAATCGCTTGCAATTTCTCGCTCATTAGCTTCAGCGCTTCTTCCCAGGATAGAGCCTCCCAACGCTGCGATCCTCGCCCCGATAGAATCGGGGCGAGCCGGGACTGGCGGAGCGGCTCAAGAAGGCGATCCGGGTGATAAAGCAACTGAAGCGCCGCCTGGCCTTTGGGGCAGACGCCGCCGCGGTTGACGGGATGAAGCGGGTTGCCAAGAATTTTCACGGCGCGTTTGCCCACGCATCGCACCACCAGCCCGCAGCCACCCGGGCAGGCTTGACAGGTCGTCGCCACCCACCGCTCAGGGCCGCCCGGCGGACGCTTCTCCTCAGCGAGCGCCTGGGCAAGGCTGCTCATGCCCTTGACCGTGAGCCCGGAAGCGGCCGTGCCGGCTGACGCTCCAGCAGCAAAGCGCAAAAAGTTGCGTCGGGAAACGCCTATGCCCCCGTTGCGGACTTTCACGGTTTCGCCCTCCCCGGTTCCCGACGTTGTGCCTGACCCTGCCGGTTCAAAAATGCCATCAAGTCTTCCATCTCTTCTTGACGAAAGGCGGGCCAGTCGATCTTCACCTGCTGCATGTGTTCAAGCATGGCCGGGCCGTGGTTCCACAGGGCGGCGGCCAGACGTGTCGCAGAGACCTGGCCTTGCCAGCCGCTGAGGTCGGGGCCGCCACCCGGCTGAAGGCCATGACAGCTCGCGCAGCCTTTGCTCACAAAAATCTGCTTGCCCTCGTGCGCGTTTCCCGATTGCTCGAAGTAGCGAGCTGAGAAAAGATAGGAAATGAGATCGGCCATTTCCTTGTTGGAAAACCGAGGTGGCTTCATCCCCCGAGCCGCCATTCTTTCCGCCATGCGCGGCGCGTGATTCCACATCAGCCCGGCAAACTGGCTGACCGTTCGCGGCATGGCCCGCCCGGCCAATTCCGGCCCCACTCCTCCGTCCTGACCCGGCCGCCCCGGGCGGGCATGACACTGGGAGCAGCCCTTTGCCTGAAACAAAGTTTTGCCAACCACTGGATCCGCCGGACGCAGATAGACGTGCCCGCCCCGCGCCGGCGATTGGGCGCGCACATAGGCGATCAAGTTGACCATGTCGTTGCCCTGAAATTCCGGCCAGGGCATCCCGCGCCCGGCCATCGCCTGTATCATCTCCGGCGAGTGATTCCACATCGCCTGGGCCCATTGCACGGCGTTGCGATAGCCAGACCAGCGTTGGAGGTCCGGCCCGACTTGTGGTGAGCCTAGCCGAACCACTCCCGGCGCTTCGCCACCGCTTCTCCCACGAATCGCATGGCAGCGAGTGCAGCCCTTGCCGGCGAGCACTTGCCGGCCCAGTTCCGGATCGCCCGGCTCGTCGAACGAACGAATCGAAAAGAGAAACGCGAAAAGGTCGGTCATCTCAGCCGGTTCAAACCGGGGCACAGGCAGGTGCTCGATGCGCATCTTTTCCCACATGCGCGGCGCGTGGTTCCACATTTCGCCGACCAGTTGGGAAGCGCTGGCGTAGAACATGGGCGAGCGCGCCAGGTCCGGGGCGCTCCGCCCACCTTCCCCCTGAACGGCATGGCAACGGATACAGCCCTTTTCCGCGAAAATCTTCAAACCCGTTTTTGGATTCCCGGGAAGGAAGTAGGAACCCTCAGCACCGCCCGCTCTTGTTACCACCAGCCAGGCAAGCAGGATCACTGCCAGCCCGCCCAAGCGCCAGTGGCGGGCCGGAGCCGCCCTTTTCGGCACCCCACCGGGACCAGTCCCAGGCGATTTAGCGGTGACAGGCATAGCAATCCACGTTGGCATGCGTCTTTTGATGGCAGTCCAGGCAGTTCGCCATCATCATCGGCAAAGCAGGCCGCTCGGGTGGCCGGACACTTTCGCCCACCGTTCCATGACAGACCAAGCAATCCAGCTTGGCCAGTTTGGCGTGGCGGCGATGCGAAAAATAGACATCCTCCGGCATGCGCGTCACCTGGTTCCAGGACAACTCTCCTCCGCCGGATGCAATCGTTCGGATCTTTTCCTCTTCTTTGCTTTCGGTGACCGCGGCTTCGTGACAGGTCAGGCAAAGGGCCAGGTCAGGCAGCCCGGCAGCGGCTTGATCGAGCACCGTGGCATGGCAGTCGGCGCACCCCAGGCCGGCTTGCTTGTGCTTGAGGTGGTTGAACTGGATGGGTTGCGCGACGGGCGCATGCATCCATCGTGGGAGGGCAACCAAACCACCGGCAAAGAAAAGCGCCACCCCCAGCACAAAGAAGCCGTTGAGGAGTGAGTTTCTCCGCTGGGATGTGGGCTCGCCCCGATCCAATCGGGGCTCGCGATTCGTAGGAATCCGTTCCGGATCTGTCAACAAAATCTCCTGGGCCGAGCCGCCCGTCCCGCTCTGCGGGACTACTGAGAATTCAAGAATGCAACCAGATCAGCCATCTCACTGCCCCGAAATTTCGGCCAGGGGATGTTCCGCCGCTGCGCCCGAGCGTACATCTCCGGCCCGTGTTGCCACATGGTGTAGGCCATGCGGACGGGCGAAAATTTTCCCTTGAGTTGCTGAATGTTTGGGCCGCCCTTGCCGCCGCGCCCGTCGTCTCCGTGGCAGGTGGCGCAGCCCTTCGAACGAAAGACTTGCTTGCCCCCTTCCGGATCGCCAGGCTCGTCGAAGTAATGAATGCTGAAGAGGTAAGCGAGCAGGTCAGCCATTTCCCGACCTTCAAACTGCGGCCGCTCGAGCCCCCTGGTCTGCATCGTTCGCCACATTTCCGGCGAATGGTTCCACATCCATCCGGCGGCCTGGGTGAGCGTGCGAGGCAGTTTTCGCTCCCGGCCAAGGTCGGGCCCGAGCGTTCCGCCCTCGCCGTCCACCGCATGACAGGCGATGCATCCCTTTTGTCGAAACAGTTCTCGGCCGCGGTCGGGGTTGGCCGGCAACACTTCAAAGCCTCGCCGCAGTCCCGTATTCAAGCTGCGCACGTAGCCGAGCAGGTCAATCATTTCGGTGTCGCGAAACTTGGGCCAGGCTAGATTCTTTTCGCGAATCAAAGCCTCCATGCGCGGGGCGTGGTTCCACATCTCTTGTGCCCAAAGAATGGGCACGCCCAGGTAGCTCGCCTGGGCCAGGTCCGGTCCGAGTCGGCCGCCGTGGCCCTGGAGCGCGTGACACTGGATGCATCCCTTGCTCGCAAAAAGCGCCCGGCCGCGCTCGACGTCGCCGCTCTCATCCACATACCGGATGGTATAAAGGAAGGCAAAGAGGTTGGTCACCTGCTCTTCGGTCAGCCGCGGATAGTCAAACTGCTTTTCCTGCATGCCCTTCCACATTTCAGGGGCGTGGTTCCACATCGCGGTAGCGAGCTCGTTCAAGCTCAGGTTTCCTTCAGGAACCTTGCCGAGATCACCAGCCTTACCGGCAGCCTCGGTGCCGCCCACGCCGCCGATCGCGTGGCATCGCACGCATCCCTTGTCGGAGAACACCCGCCCGCCCTCACGGGGGTCGCCCGCCATGAAAGAACTCAATGTGCGTTGCTCGCGGGCGCGGTCATATTTCTCGTAGCGCAACACCGCGAGAAGAAAGAGAAGGGCGACGACGGCGGCAACCAGCCAAAAGAAGAATTCGTTCTTCCGCCAGGATTCCATCCTTCACCTCCTGGTCGACCCGCCTGGCTTGACGGCGGGCTTGCCCGCCAGAAACTCATCCGCGCTTGACCCGATCCCGAATCCCGAAGCTTCGGGATCGGGACATCGGGGCGGCGAACCTCGGATTTCACGCTAGCACGCTCGACACCGAGCCAGAACCCTTTGAAATTGGCCGGAGGCGGGGATCGGGTTCAGTTTCTTTCCCGTTTGTTTTGAGGAAGCTACGAAGAAAAACGACAGTGAGATTTTCGATGCCCCGGCCGGATCTGAACACCAAATCGGCAGGAGCTGCAGCGGCGCGGTGTACGGGATTCAGACACAATCTCCTAAGTCACGGAGAAGCTTGGAGAAAGGCAAGTGTGCGCTTTCCAGACAAGACCCAACAGCTCACGCCGCTCGTGGCTACTTTTCTTCTTTGCTCGTCTCCAAACCGTACTGGCGGATTTTCCTGTAGAGCGAGTCGCGGGAGATGCCGAGGATTTCCGCGGCGCGAGACTTGTTCTTTCCGGCAAGGTGAAGCGCTTGCTGGATAGCGAACTTTTCTACGCTCTCCATCGAGAGCAGGGAAGCATCGGGCGCCAGCACCGGCTCAGCCATCTCACCCGAGTCGAGTGAGCCCGATGGCCGCCGCCCTCCGCCCGCCCCAATCCCTTGCCCCGATATATCGGCGCGTCCCGCAGAGCGGGATCGGGATTCGGATGAGGGACGGAGCAAAGGCCGCAGATCTTTGTCCCCGAGCGTGCGTTGGTCAGGCGGAAGAGTGACCACGGCGCTTTCCAGAATGTTGACGAGCTCCCGGACGTTGCCGGGGAACGGATACGAAAGAAGCAGATCGAGTGCGCGGCGGTCGAGCGTGGTTCGACCGAGCTCACCACGAGAAGCGCCTCGGTCGTATTTCTCGCAGAACTTTCGCAAATAGTGTTCGGCCAGGAGCGGCAAGTCTTCCCGGCGCTCGCGCAACGGCGGCAGCTCGATGGTGATGGTCGAAATGCGGTAGTAGAGGTCTTCGCGCAGGCAATCCTGACGCAGCGAAGCGAGCGGGCGGTTCGAAGCAGAAATGGCGCGGACGTTCACCTGGACGGGGTGCGAGCCGCCCACCGGACGCAGCTCGCCTTCCTGCAAAATGCGCAGGAGCTTGACCTGAGCTTCCCTGGGCAGTTCGCCAATCTCGTCGAGAAGAATCGTCCCGCCGTCAGCGGCGCGGAAAAGTCCTTCTTGCTCGGTCAGCGCGCCGGTAAAGGCTCCGCGCTGGTGGCCAAAGAGTTCGCTTTCGATGAGGTCACGCGGCAGCGCGCCGCAGTTGACCGGAATGAATGGCCGGGAAGCCCGCCCGCCGGCAGCGTGGATGGCCCGCGCCAGCATCTCCTTGCCCGTTCCCGTCTCGCCCAGCAACAGGACAGGAAGATCCGACCGGGCGGCCGCCTCGGCTCTCTCTAGCAGCGACTGCATCCGCGGCGAACGAGCGATAATCCCTCGAAAAACTCCGGCCGACCCGAGCGCCCCGGAGTTGCGAGCCTCGAGTTCAGCGACCTGGAGACGCAGGCGGTGAAGCTCGAGCAGCCGGGCCACTTTTTTGAGAACGGCTTCCTTGTCAAAGGGCTTGGTCAGAAAATCTTCCGCACCCTTCTTCATGGCCTCGACGGCGGTCTCGATCGTTCCATAGCCGGTCATCATCACGACGGGGATATCGCCGTGGCCGGACCGAATTTCGCCGAGCAGCGTCAGCCCGTCGAGCAAAGGCATGACGAGATCCACCAGCGCCAGGCAAACCGGACTCGCCGTGGCCGAATCGGGCGTAGCGGGCTGGCCCCGATAGGATCGGGGCTGGCGCAAAAGAGCCAGCGCTTCCGGCCCGGACGACGCCATCCGCACGCGATAATTCTGCCCGGCCAGCAGGTCGCCAAGCGTCGCCAGCAATTCCGGGTCATCGTCCACGACGAGGACCGTACACGGATCGCTTGCCGCGTGCTTCACCGGCTACTCCCTACTGCTGCTTCAAAGGGCGGTCTGAAGACCGGCCCCTACCTTGTTCAGGGCGGTCTGAAGACCGGCCCCTACTTTGTTCAGTGAAGCGGCAACCGCAGCCGAACGCAGACGCCCCGCCCGGCACCGTGCCGTGCAGTCCCTTGCCCCGATACCTCGGGGCGAAGGCTTCGGGACGAAGGCCGATTCTGAATCGCCACTGACCCGCCGTGCTCTTGGGCAATCGTCCGCGCCAGCGCCAGCCCCAGCCCCGTCCCCTGCCCGGGCGCTTTTGTCGTAAAGAAAGGCTCGAACAGCCGCGGCAAATCTTTTTCGGAGATGCCGCAACCATCGTCTTCAATGCAAATCTCCAGGTCGCCACGGCCCGCCAAAGACTCTTTTCCGATAATCCCTGCACTGTCCTGGGCGGGCAAGCCCGGCTTCGGCTCGCCGTCGGCTACCGGAGCAGCAGTAATGGTGATGCTCCCGCCTTCGGCGATGGCGTCGGCGGCGTTGACGAGCAGGGCCGAAAAAAGCGCCTCCAACTGGCTTCGATCGGCCATCACGAGCGCCCCGCGGGCTCGATCGAGATCCAGGACCATTTGCGCCCGCTTGGCGGCAAAGGTGGGGCGCAGAAAGGTCACGATGGATTCGATCTGCTGAGTGATCTCTTCCGGCTTCTTTTGGGCGGGCAGGCGATGAGAAAAGCGGAGCAACTGCTGCACAAAGCTCTGGCAGGAATGAATGCCTGCCTCGAGATGCGCCAAATCGGCGCCGCCGTCGGTATGCCGCAGGCGCTCCTTCATCATCTGCACGCGGAGCAGCAAGGAGGCGAGCGGGGTGTTCAGGTGGTGGGCAGTCCCGGCGGCCATTTGACCCATGGTGGTGAGTTTTTCCACCTCAATGATCTTGTCGCGCAGGGCGATCTTCTCTCGAATATCGCGGGCAACCTCGAGGACGTGGAGCCGCCCGCTCGCTTCGTCGCGCAAGGACGACAAGCTCACCGATACCCAGATGGGCCCGCCGGCGCGATGCCACCGCAAGGTTTCGAGGTCCAGAATCCTCTGCTGCCGGGCAAGCTTCGCTACCCACTCGAGCGCTTCGCCTCGCTGTTCTTCCGGGACGGTGGGAAGAACCTTGCCGATCACTTCCTCTTTCGCAAAACCAAAGAGCCGCTCGGCGCTCAAGTTCCACTCGATCACGACGAGATGGTCATCGTAGAGAACCACCGCGTCCGGCGAGCCTTCCAGGATGCCCCGGTAACGTTCACGGGAACGCCGCAACGCTTCCTCGTGCTGCCTGCGCGCCCGCAGCACAAACCAGGAAGCCCAGGCAGCGAGTAGCAGCGAGGAGACCACCCCGCGGCTGATGTAAAGAAAATGCAGCGTGTGGTAGTCCACATTGCGGAAGAAACGTTTTTCCATCAACTCCCAGGCGGCAAAGACAAACGTCACGATCGTGACGCAGGAAAGAATCAGCGTCGCCCAGAACCATTGCCGGCTTCCTTGTTTCACCTTCTCTCAACCCGTCCAAGGAAGAACTTGGTTTGCCGCGAGCCCCGATTGCATCGGGGCGAGCACAATTCCATCGGTTCTTGTCAAAGAGGAGGAATGGTAGGCGCGTGCGGATTTGAACCGCAGACCTCTTCCGTGTCAGGGAAGCGCTCTAACCAACTGAGCTACGCGCCTAAATTCTTGGCTCCGGCCAAGCCCCACCTTCCACCGAAGACCTTCCCGATGCCTCGGGACGCTCTCACCAACTGAGCTACGCGCCTAAATTCTTGGCTCCGGCCAGGGCCCACCTTCCACCGAAGACCTTCCCGCTTCGCCGGGAGGCTGTGAACCCCCAACTGCGTAATGGGCAAACGACTTCCCTGCCGGCCTTAGCAGCGCAAAAATGCTAACACAACGACCAAGCAGCAACAACCGACTAATCGCACACATCCTGCTTTGCGGGATGTATGCGCCACCCGACCGCTGTTTGGATCTCCATTATCTTTCGAATCCCTGGCGGCGGGTTCCTTGCCTTTCCGACCTTTGACACATCGGCCGCTCGGCCCTATGATTCGTTTCGCCCGCAGGCGACGATACCCCACACGGTTCAGGGCGAAACAATCGGCTACATGGCTGATCGGCACGCACGGCGATCTGGCACGCAGGAGTGCTGGGATTGATCCCGGCATCCCGAATGGCGGGACTGGTTCAAGCCCGTCACTTCTTAAGGCGAGGCATCCTCGTGAACTGGTTTCGAAAAAAGAACAAGGCGACAGGTCCGGCTTCACGAGAGGCGAATGTTTCCCCGGCCGGCCCCTTCTCTGATCCCCCTCCCGCCGAACTCAAAAAAGCTCACCGCGGTATTCGCCGCGTCAATTCGTTTTTTTTGCTGGGGCTGGCGGTGACGCTCGGGTCGCAAATGGCGGTTTCTGTTTTTTCGCTGGTCGAGCTGCGCCGCGTCTCGCGCTTCTCGGCGCAGAACCTGGCGGAGGTCCAGGCAACGCAGCACCAACTGAGCCGCTTGCGGTTGGCGTTCGAATCACAAGTGCGAGATTTTCGCGGTTTTCTTCTGACCGGAGACCCCCGCTATCTCGAGTTGCGTGACGAAGCTCAGGAAGATTTCGATGGCATCGTCAGCTTGGTGGAAGCTTCCCGGCTTGAGCCAACCGTGCTGGCTCATTTCCGGGAGATCAGGCAACTGGAAAAATCGTACCGCGGGCACTCGGCCGGTGTGGCGGAAGCACGCCGACTGGGCCGGGGCGGTGACCGCGATTGGGTCTCCCTGGCCGGTCAACCCATCGCCACTGAAGCGTTCGAGAAGTTCGATCAGCTCGTCGCCGCCCAGCAGAAAGCTCTCGGGCAGGAAAGCCGCCGGTTCTCCCAGGTCACTCGCCGGGCGGTTTACTGGATTGCCGGAACGACCGGCCTTTCGCTGATGGTGGTCTTGGTGGTGGCGGGGCGGCTCTGGTGGCAAAATCGAAACTTGCTGATCAACCTGGAGCGGTCCTATGCCGACGTGGTGGGC
Organism: Candidatus Acidiferrales bacterium; assembly: GCA_036514995.1. NCBI lineage: Bacteria > Pseudomonadati > Acidobacteriota > Terriglobia > Candidatus Acidiferrales > Candidatus Acidiferrales bacterium. The sequence goes on along the minus strand of DATBWB010000136.1, from coordinate 5,240 downwards.
TACCAGCGCCAGCTTGTGCGGCAGGAGCGGCTGACGGCGATTGCTGAGTTGCTGGCGAGCGTAGTCCACGAGCTGAATAATCCGCTCACCAGCGTCATCGGCTTTGCCCAGATCTTGCGCAGCCGGCCGGAGAACGAGTCCTTGCGGCGCGAGCTGGACTTGATTGTCAGCGAGGCGCACCGCGCCACCGATATCGTGCACAACCTTTTGCGCCTGGTTCGCCGGCAGCCGCTCGAAATCCGTCCCATCGATGTCAACGAGGTGATCCGGCAGACCATCGTTCTTCGCCGATACGAGTTAGAGAGCCGGAACATCCAGATCAACACCGACCTGGCACGGGAACGTCCCTTTGCCATGGGCGACCCGCAGCAACTCCAGCAGGTGCTTTTCAACCTCTTCATGAATGCCGAACGGGCCATCGCCGAAAGTCGCCAGCCGGGCACCATCCGGATTCGCTCGGCATGCGCGGGCAACCGCGTTCAGATACATTTTTCCGACAGCGGCGTCGGGATTCCCCCCGAATATCTCGGCAGGGTCTTTCAGCCATTCTTTACTACCAAGCCTCCCGGCATGGGGACAGGCCTGGGCCTCTACATTTCGCAGGGCATCGTGCGAGCGCTTGGCGGGGAGTTGCGCTGCGCGAGTGCCGACTTGATCGGGGCGAGCGAACCGGGGTACGGCACCACCTTTACCATCGAGCTGGCTTCGACGCCCGCGCCCGAGGCCATTCCAAGCGAAGCGCCGGCGCCCCTGCTCTCCCCTAAGCGCGTCCTGGTGCTCGAGCCCGATGCGCCGCTGGGCGAGCTGGCCACCGCCATTTTCGAGGAGCAGGGCCATGAGGTCCTGACGGCGACGACGGGCGACGAGGCTTTCATCTTTTTGAAGGAATTTCGCCCTGAGGCCGTCCTGATCAACATGAAGATGCCGGGGAAGGAAGGGCTGGAGTTCTTTCGACAACTGCGCCGCGTGAACCCTGAGCTTGCTCGCCGCGTTATCTTCTGTTCGAGCGGCGCGCCCGATATGTACACCATCAGCTTTGTGGAGGCGCAGGGCGGCCCCTGGGTGCAAAAACCCTATACGCCTGACCAATTGCTGGCAGCGCTGGCTCGAGTGTTTTCCTGAGACCGTTATCCAACGTCCTTTTGAGATGCCGTCGTCCAGGGGCTGACCTTTAGGCCGCCCCCGACGAGGGCAAGAGGAAGAGAGGGCAAGCTGAAGCTTGCCCCTACAATACCTACAATACCGTGGTAGAGGAAAACCATGGCGGGACGAGGGCAAGCGGGACGAGGGCAAGCTGAAGCTTGCCCCTACAATACCGTGTTAGAGGAAAAGGATGGCGAGAAGAAAAAAATAAGGGGAACCCGGGGCGGGCTCCCCTATCAGTTTGTTTCACTCAGTCGAAACTATGCGGAGACGCGAACGACGTTCTGCGCCTGGAAGCCCTTGGGCCCCTTGGCGACTTCGAACTCGACTTCAGCGCCCTCGGGAAGGCTCTTGTAGCCCTCCTCCTGAATGGCGGAGAAGTGGACGAAAACGTCCTCGCCCGAAGCGCGCTGGATGAACCCGTAGCCCTTGCTGGCGTTGAACCACTTCACAATACCTCGTTCTCTCACTGCTAAACTCCTTGTTGGAAATTCCTGCTGCCCGAACCGGGCTTACCGGCAGGACTGTAGTCTTCGCAATCTATCCGCAAAAACAAAAAGCTACAAAGCGCCAAGCTTTGTAGCCGATTCTGTTCCCAGATCAATTACAAAAACTTAACAGCGGAGAAAGTATCGCACGAGGCAGCCGGAAATGCAAATAATTTTTTCCGGCGGCAAGCCCACCGCCTCCGGTGACGCAGAAAACATTTCACCTGACCTGCGCGCTACAACTCGCTCGCCGACTTCACTGCTTTTTGAGTGGGCTCGGGAGAACGCGGTTCACCGCCAGCCTTCACCGCGAGCCCCGATTGGATCGGGGCGAGCGGTCGGCTCTTCGCCGCTTCCGCCGAGGCGGCTGATGCCGCTTCCGGCCGTTGGATTTCAATGCGGCCGCGGAAGTTGGCGCCATCCTCGATTTGAATCCGGCTGGTGGCAATGTCGCCCTGGACCGAACCGCTGACCCGAATCTGAACGCGATCGGTGGCGCGCAGATTGCCTTGGACGTTGCCGTGAACGACAATTTCTTTGGCGTCTATGTCCGCTTTGACCTGGGCGCGCGGGCCGATCACCGCGCAATGGTTGGGCACCGAAAGACTCCCTTCGAGCTTTCCATCGAAATAGAGATCCTCGGCCGCCAGGAGGTCGCCGCGAAGGGTGAGCGAAGGCCCAAGGTGCGACCCTTCGCCGCGCTTGGCGCCGGGTTCAATCACCGGTGGAACGCCGACCGGCGCGGCAAGCCCGCCTTCTTGCCTGCCCGATTCGGGCTGACGGGCAAGCGGCGGTGGATACGGCTCCATCGGCAGCGGGGTTGGCTTGCTCGAAGAAACTTTGCTATCACGCCACATGGCTGACTCCTTGACCTGCGCACGCGGGGACTTTCTGAACCAACCAAGCCGGGACACACGCATGGCAGAGATAGGGCGGAGCAAAATCGGGGCCAAAACCTGCCCAACGAAGGGCTGTGAAGGGCAAAGAGCGAGGATCGAAAATAGGCCAATTGGCGCGGCTTTTGAGCGGGCAAGCGAACCCGGGCATCGCCGAAGGCCGGCACGGACGTTACTTTGCGCCTTCGATGCCAAAGTAACGGTACGTCTTTATTTCCTTGAACCCGGAAACTTCTTCTTACAGCAGAGTTCGATGTTCTGCGATAGATACGGCAAGGTCAGGCGTGGGAATCGGGAGCGGTCCTGCTTCCTTTTAGGAAGCAAGGTGGCGAACCCGGCGGAAGCCCATCGCGCAAAATCCCCAGGCGCCCGCCGGGGGGAGATGGAATGCCAGGATGAGCACGCCGCCCAAAGTCATCCAAGAGGAAGCCTCTCGGCGTTGAGATAGATTGCATTGACAGCTAGAGATACGATTCAGTCCATACAATTTCCCGAATAAAGATTCCATAAATGGGACACTTTCCTTTGTGCAACCAGTTCAATTGCTTTCTTATCAAATACTTCAATCGGTCTGATCCTCGGCATCGGAATTGCTCAAAGCATACCCGAGAACCCTGGTAGTCCTTCGGTCGTAGGAATGTGGAAACTTTTGGGCGGTCCAGGCTACCGAGCTTGGGGCTTGCCTTGTGTTCCATCGGCGGGGAGGGTACAGTTCGTCGCAAGGTTTCAACGAGACTAAGGTTGGTAAGGCAAAACCGCGGGCGGGCCGAATGAAGCTCGCAGTGGCACGCGAGGTGTGGTGGAGCCCAACGGTTCTTTCTCTGCTCCGCGGGTAAGCGGCGTGTATGTCGGCGATTATCGGCAAAAAGGCTCTTGAGTTTTTTCCGCGGCGGGTCTATGTAGGCCGGGACCTCTCGTGGTGGGCCGGAGTGCATTAGTTTGTCCAAGGGTTATTTTACCGATCAAAAAGATTTGACACGTCCCGGTTTGACGGGGTTGGCCCGTCTGATGAGGACGCAGAATGACCGATTTCCAAGGAGGTGGATTGTGAGGTCAGCATCCTCTTTTTTACGCGTATTGATGCTGTCGAGCGTTGCGTTGCTGGTCAGCCTACCCGCTTGGTCTCAAACGAGCGGGTTGACAGGCACGGTAACTGACCCGAGCGGTGCCGTTATTCCCGGCGCCAAGGTCACTCTCACCCACGAGGCCACAGGGGTCACCCGCACTGCCACGACCGCGTCCGATGGCGGCTACGTCTTCAGCCAGTTGGTTCCCGGCAACTACAAAATCGAGGTCACGGCAGAAGGCTTCAAGACAGCCGTGCGCGAGCACGTCCCCATCGCTGTCGGTCTGACATCGACCTTGGATATCCACCTGGAAGTGGGGGCCGTGGCGGAGACGGTCGTGGTGGAGGCGGAGGTTTCCGGCGTCAATACGACCGACGCCAGCATTGGCAATCCATTCTCTGGTTCACAGGTCTTGAACCTCCCATCCCTGAACCTCGATCCGAGCGGTTTGCTGAGCTTGCAGGCCGGCGTAACCTATGTTCCGGGGGCAGCAGAGGTCCCGGGAGGATATAGCGGAACGAACGACGTCGATGGTCGGGGGGGCAGCGTCAACGGCAGCCGCAGCGACCAGACCAACATCACCCTGGACGGTGTTGACGTTAACGATGCACAGTTCGGCTACGCCTTTACCAGCGTCCTGCGGGCCACGCAAGCCTCCTTGCAGGAATTCCGCGTGACCACGACCAATTACAACGCCGACCTGGGACGTTCTTCCGGCGCCGAGGTCCAGCTTGTCACCAAGAGCGGGACGAATAATCTCCATGGCCTCGCCTATTGGGCCCATCGCAATGAGTTATTTAACGCCAATGACTTTTTCTTGAACCGGGACGGTGTGGAGAAAGGGAAGTTTCGTCGCCACATTTACGGTCTGGCTCTAGGCGGGCCAGTGATTAAAGACCGCCTCTTCCTCTTTGGTAACTGGGAGGAGCTGAAGGAGAAACTCACCTCGCCGACTCTGCGCGCTGTGCCCTCGATGTCCTTTCGGGATGGCGTCTTGATCTACCCCTGTGAAGACCCGAGCCTTTGCCCGGGCGGCACGGTCAGCGGCATCAGCGGAAGCCACACGGTCCCGGCGGGCCACTATGGCCTGACCCCGGCCGAATTGGCGGCCATCGACCCGCTCAACGCGGCTGGCGAAGGCCCCAACTTGAACGCTTTGGCTTACTTTCAGCAGTACCCCGTTCCCAATGCGCCAGGCACGTTTGACAGGTTGAACATCGTCGGCTTCAACTTTAACGCACCCTTCGATAACTTTTTCCGCACGTTGATCCTGAAGGCCGACTTTAATATTGATCGCAACGCTGCGCACACAATTTACTGGCGCGGCACGATGCATGATGACAACCTCTTCGCCAGGGGGCCGCAGTTCCCTGACTTGCCTCCCAACCAGACGAAAGTCAGCAACAACAAAGGGTTCGCTCTGGGTTACAAGGCTGTGCTCAGTCCCAACGTGGTGAACACCTTCCGTTGGGGTTTGACCCGCGTCGGTGAGCAAACCGCCGGCGTGCGCAACAGTCAGTTCTTTGACTTCCGGTTCATCGACAGTCTCGAGGGATTGGAGACCGCCGATGTTGCTAATAACAGCTTCGGCCGGACCCTGCCCCAGCATCATTTCCGTGATGATCTCAGTTGGACTCGCGGCCGCC
>DATBWB010000135.1 GCA_036514995.1 Candidatus Acidiferrales bacterium | reverse complement strand
CCCCGGGACCAGTGTGTAGTCAATGCAGTGATCGCCGCTCCAGGGTTCGGTGTTGTCTTCCAGGACTTCCCAGGGAAACTGCCCCAGGATCGTCCCCCAGCCGGCGCGGTAACCGCGGTTGTATCCGATCACCAGGTCGGGGGCTTCCCGGACATTCGGACCCGTGTATGCTTCCTCGGCTTTGTCAACCCGGGTGATGACAGCCAGTCCCGTGACCGGATCGCGGACGGCTAACAGCTTCCCGCTGATTTCGTCGAGCAAAACTTTAGCCTCCGCACCGGGTTGCACGATGCCATAACGTTCCCGGCCACGCAAGTTCAGATACAAGCCATTCAGACCCAGACCATAAGCACGCGTACGCGACCAATCCACGCCCGCGAAAGGGTCGGTTTCCCGTCGTGCCACTCCGTCTTTGAGGGCGATATATCCGTTTTCCAGCAGCCAGGTGTTCAGGTTGAAGGAACGGTAGTATGGGGCGAAGCCGTGGTCGGACAAGACCAACAGGGTGGTGTTACCATCCAGCTTCGCCATGGCCTTGGCCAACACTTGATCCATCTCCTGGTAAAACCCTTCCAGCACAGCCGAGTATTTCGCTGCAACCTCAGGATCATATCCGGGCTGGTGCTCGTCGATGGCACGCCAGAACATGTGCGCGTTCTGGTCAAGGCTGGAGAAATAGAAGAAGAGAAGGCCGGCATGGAAGCGGGCCAATTCGACATCAAAAGCTTTCCGTTGCTCGGCCAAAACCATGCGCGCCTGTTCGAGGTATTCGGCATCATTGAGAACCCCGTCGGAGAGCGCTTTGGTGTCCTCCGCCATCCCCTGGGTATAGAAGAAGCCCACCTCTTTCCAGAGCAAGCGGGAGTAGTTCTTGGGCGTGGAAATCGGCAAGGCCGGGTCCGAGGGGTCTATGTTGATAGGCGTGACGTAAAGCTGGAAGTATGGGTAAAGCCGCTTCAGGTAAAACTTGCAGATTCCCGTTGCGCTTGCGAGCCCCGGGATCAGCGTGAATTCCACCTGCACCCAATCGCTCCATTCCCCCTCGCGGAGCAGAATCTCGTGCTCCTGGAGCACAACCTTAGCGACGGGCTGGACGGGGTCGATCCAAACCGTAAAATCCACCGCCGCCTGTGGAAAGCCCTTCCGAAATGTGTTGGGTGGCCCGTAAAGCTTTGCGGAAACCCGATGGTCTTGCACCTCGACCGGGTAAACTCGACCCCCGCTCCGGCTGCCGGGGTTTTCGAGAGGATCGCTCGTATAGAAAGCAAAGGTCCCGTACGTGCCCAACATATCGGGCGTCCCCATGCCGGCAAGAGTTCGGGCCTTGGATTTGACCGGAGGGAAGTTTGCCGGCATCCGAAAGATGGTGGCAGGAATGCCGTGTTCATCCAGGAACTCCCAGAAAGCTTTCCCCTGGCGGAGCAGGGTTGCGCTCCCGCCCGCCAGCGGTATCACCCAGCCGCCCAGGGTGACGGTGTACCGGGAAGGTTCCACACGGGAGATGGAAAAATCGGGAAGCAAAGTCTTTGGGTCGCGGTGGATGAAGTCAAAAATCCCGTGTCCGCCCGGGTTCATCCCGGTGATCAAGTTTGACCAGGCAACGGGGCTTTGCGGTGGAATGCTCGTGCGCAACAGGCGAAAGCTCCCCGCTTGCTCGAGCGCAGCGAAGTTCGGCATCTTCCCGGCTTCGACGTAGCGGCGGAAGAGCACCGGGTCCATCCCATCGATTCCGAGCACGAGGACTTTCTTGCTTGCTCCATTGCCTCGTATTGGCGCCCGTCGGATAAACACAAACCCCAGGGCGGCCAGGAACAACACGCCTGCGACTAACGCTGTGCCTCTCCTCGCGGCTGCCCTTTTTCTATGGCTTGTCATCTCAGCTATTGGCGTCGGCCGGACTGTGGCTTGCTCCGGGCGCGCGGCGTCACGCCCGGGGACAAACTGAGCCGTCGTCGCCCCCTTCCCTCGCCCGTGGGTTCATTCGTGTTTGTCCGCTGACAGTCGCAGATTATAGCGGAAGGGTTCGCCGGGTGGAAAATGGTTTGGGAAGGCGCTGCCTGGCCGGGAGGTGTGCGCTCGAGACGCGGGGTTGCGATTCATGGAAGCGTGTGTTATATGGGTTTTTGCTCCCGTGATTCGCGAGCGACTCCTCATGGCGCGGCGGGCCTCAACCGTTCTCTCATTCCCGTTGGCAAAGATTTTTTTCGGTGAAGGATGGCGGCCATCCGGGGGGCTCATTTCTCCTGGTGGCGCCGGGTGGCCGTTCGGCCGGCTGAGCGCGGTTCTTCTCGGGGCGATCTTTCTGAGCTGCCTTTCGCTCTTCGCTCAATCCGAATCTCCCGGCGTGGCCGCGCTTCTTGAGAAGGGCCAACTGGCTCTCGACGCGGGCGACTTTGCTGCCGCTGCGGAAAACTTTGAGCAGGCCCGGCGACTGGCACCCGAGGAGCCGGCGGCCTGGCGCGGGCTTCTCTTGACCTATCTCCAGAGCAAGAGGCTTTCTGAGGCGCTGGCCATCGGACGGCAAGCTATCGGGCGCTGGCCGCAAGAGCCGACCTTTCATCACTGGCTGGGTCTCGCCTATTTTCAAAGCGGGCAGAAGGACCGAGCGATCGAAGTGCTTCGTGGGGCGGAGCAGGTCGCTCCCCGGAGCTATGAAATCCATTATGACCTGGCCCTGGTCTATTTGAGCAGTCGTCAATACCCGCAGGCTGCTGAGCAATTGGAAAAAGCGCTGCAACTCAACCCCGGGGTCGCGCTGGCTCACCTCCTGCTCGGGCGTGCTTATCTGAACACCAACCGGACTTTGCCGGCGGTCGAGCAATTCAAGACCGCCTTGCGCCTCGATCCCAGGATTCCGCTGGGCCACTATCATTTGGGCTTCGCCTACGAAAGCCTGGGGCGGAACGCCCAAGCCATCGCTGAGTTCAGAAAAGAGCTTGCCTTGCACCCGAACAATCCGGAAGTCCTTTACCGCCTGGGGCACACGTTGCTGGAAAGCGGTGAACTGTCCGCCGCGGCGGCGAAGCTCCGAGAGGTAATCCGGCTGGATGAAGGAAGACCCGAGGCCCACTACGACCTCGGCAAGGCCTTGTTCCTTACGGGTGACACACCGGGTGCCACTCAGGCGTTACGGCGCGCCATTGAACTCAAGCCGGATGATCCCAACGCCCACTATCAACTGGCACGGGGTCTTGAAAAGCTTGGGAACAGGGCAGAGGCAACCAAGGAATTCGCGCGGTTTGCTGAGTTGAAAAAGAGCCAGCAACAAACCGGGGGCATGGCCTACCAACCGCATTAGTGCCGTTCCAACTTGTCGGTTCCGCTCCCGTCGGCCGCCGGGAAGGGGAGGGGAGCGCAATTCGCATCTCCATGCGACGGGAAGCAGGATAGGGGCAAGAGGTTGGAACGGCTTGGAAGGCGCCCTTCCCGCCACAGCCGTTTCATCGGGCGGTAGGGTGGCTTTGCCGTCGTCCCCAACGCTGAGCGTGAGGAGGAATGTTTTTTCTTTTTCGGCATCGTCGTCGGTGGCTTGCCAGGAAAGCCGGGAGTGGCAGCTTCCGGAGGCATTCGCCACTCGCACTGACCGTATGGATAGCTTTGTTCGGATCGGCCCTGACGGCGGGGCCGGCAACGAAGCGGATAGCCCCTTCTCCCATCCAGTTCGTGGACGTAACTCGAGCAGCGGGTATCGACTTCCATCTCACCTGTGGCGGTTCCGAGAAGCGCTACATCCTGGAATCCATGTGTGGTGGAGTTGCATTCCTGGATTACGACAACGACGGCTGGATGGATATTCTTCTGGTGAATGGCTCCACCCTCAAAGATGTACAGCGAGGAACGAGTCCGACGAGCAAGCTCTACCATAATAACCGCGACGGAACATTCGCCGACGTCACCCCGCGCGCCGGGCTTACCCATCGGGGCTGGGGGATGGGGGTCGCCGTCGGCGACTACGACAACGATGGCTGGGAGGATATTTACGTCACCTGCTTCGGCAGCGCCGTCCTCTACCGCAACAATGGAGACGGAACCTTCACCGATCGTACCGCCTCGGCAGGAGTCGGCAACCTCGGCCGATGGGGCACCAGCGCGGCCTTCGGGGACTACGATAAGGACGGCTATCTCGACCTCTATGTGGCGAACTACGTTGATTTGGACTTGAACCGTTTGCCGGAGTTTGGCAGCACCGCCTTCTGCCAATATCGCGGGATCCCGGTCTCGTGCGGCCCACGCGGCCTGCCGGGCGCACGCGACCGGCTCTACCACAACAACGGCGATGGAACCTTTTCCGATGTGACCGAACGGCTCGGCATGGATCCTAATTCCTACTATGGCTTGGGCGTGGTGTGGGGAGACTGGGACAACGACGGCCATCTGGATCTGTACGTGGCCAACGATTCCTCCCCGAGCCTGCTCTACCACAACAACGGCGACGGCACGTTCACGGAGGTGGGCTTGCCCGCCGGCGTGGCCTTGAGCGCCGATGGACGCGAGCAGGCCGGAATGGGGGTGGACTTCGGCGATTACGACAATGACGGCTGGCCCGACCTTGTGAAAACGAACTTCTCCGACGATATGAACAACCTCTATCACAACAACCGCAACGGGACCTTCGACGACCTGGGCGGCGAGGCTGGCTTTGGACCCATCAGCACTCCTTTCCTGGGCTTCGGGGTGAAATTCTTCGACTACGACAACGACGGATGGAAGGACATCCTTGTGGCCAACGGTCACGTCAACCCGCAGGTGGATGCTTACCGCTTCGGGGTGACTTACGCTCAACGTAATCTCCTATTTCACAACTTGCGGAACAGGCGCTTCGAAGAGGTGGGGTTGCGATCCGGAACAGTTATGAAAATACCGAGGGTGGGCCGCGGTCTCGCCGTTGCCGATTTTGATAGTGACGGCGACCTCGACGTGCTGGTCAGCCACCTGGACGGAGCACCGAACCTGCTCCGGAACGATGGCGGCAACCGTGATCACTGGATCCGGATCAAGACGGTCGGCTCGCGATCTAACCGCGATGGCTTTGGAGCTCGGGTGCAGGTGGTGGCTGGTGGTTTGACCCAGACGGACGAAGTTCGCGCCAATAGCAGCTATCTTTCCGCCAGTGATCCGCGGTTGTTTTTCGGGCTGGGAGGGACGGCCCGCGTCGATCAAATCGTAATCCGTTGGCCCTCCGGAATCGTGGACAAGATCGAGAAAGAGGGAGTTGACCAGGAGTTGGTTGTGGAGGAAGGACGCGGGGTGGTTGGCCGCCATTCCCAAAGTCGAAAAACGGTTCTGGAGCCTCCTAGGAAGCGCAAGCCGTCCGGGCGGCCCTAGAGAGGCATAGGGTACACACCCTGCGATGTCCACGAAGGCGATCGAGGCAGCCAATATGTAATTTGGTAGGATTTTTAGCGATCTGCTACGAGAAATTGTAGTTTTTCGTTTCGTCACGAAATTCCACAGGGGAGCATGCCTACATCTTCTTGGAAACAAAGAGAAAAAAATCTGTTGACAATCGCTGTAGTCTGGCCCATAAAGTGTAACGAATTTGGCCAGCTCATCGGAGACTCTGAGGTCTAAGTCTGAGCTTTAAGTCTGGAATTAAGCCGTTGAATTCTTTTGGAGGGTGCGCAATGAGGGGAAGTGGCGGATCCGTAAGGCTATTTGTGTCTTTGGGCCTGGCATTCGCGTTCGTGCTGGGTTTTTCATTCGTCGCAAGTGCCCAGATCCAGAATGCGACATTTACCGGAACGGTCACCGACCCAAGCGGGGCGGTGATCCCGGGAGCAACCGTTACGATCACGAACGTCGGGACCAACCTGACGGCGACGGTCGATACCGATTCGGGCGGATTATATCGTGCGGCCGAGTTGCCTGTGGGCAGTTACAAGATTGAGGTGAGCGCTTCGGGGTTCAAGACCGCCGTGAAAACCGGTCTCTTTTTGAGCGCCGGCACCATCGCCCGCGTGGACTTCTCGTTGGAGGTAGGCGCAAAGACGGAAGTGGTCACCGTCGAAGCCCTTGCGACCCTCGTGCAAACGGACGACTCACGGCTCTACGAGACGGTGGGCAGTGGCCGGGTGGCTAGTTTGCCCTTGAACGGCCGCAATGTTTACGCCCTCATCCAATTGGCCCCGGGTGCGGTAAATGTGGCCGGTGTTTCTTTCGAAAACGGCCAGGGCACTGTCGTCAATGGCTTGCGGCCGAATTTCAACGGATTTCTGATTAACGGCGTGTCAAACAAGGGCCTGAGCGGCGGGACAGTCACTCTGCCCAACGTCGACATCGTGGAAGAGTTCCAGATGCTCACCCTGAACATGTCCGCGCAATACGGCAACAGCGCCGGTTCGCTGACCAACGTGGTGACCAAGTCGGGCACGAACGACTACCACGGCAGCGCTTACTGGTATGTTCGCAACGATGCCTTCGACGCCAACGACTTCTTCCGCAGCAAGAACGCCGACCCCAATGACCCGAACGACCCCCTTCACAAGCCGGCGCTAGTGCGTTTCAACCAGTTTGGCGCCAGCGCCACCGGGCGAATCATCAAAGACAAGTTGTTCTTCACCGGTTCCTTCCAGGGGGAGCGTTTCAACACCAAGTCGGAAGCGGTGCCCATCGTTGTGGAATCGCCACAGTGGCGCCAGGCCATCATTTCCGCTTTCCCCAATTCGGTGGCCACCTTGCTCTATAGGAATTTTCCGCCCAGCGTGCCCGGAACCCCCACCCTTAACCTTACCGAATTTGTTACTGGCTTCGGATCGGGCAGCGGCTTCGGTTCCTTTGCGAATTACCTCTGTCCCGACAACTACCCAGGCGGCTCTCCGCTTCCCGGCCAGTTTGCGACAATGTTGGGGGTGGAGGCTGGGGACGATTTTTCTACCGCCGCCTTCGATCCCATTGGGGACCCCGCCCCTTGCAGTGTCTCCCCGGCCCTGCAGGCTGGCTTGGTTTCACGAACGGTCCCGTTCTTGCACGAAAGTCTGGCCGTGTTCGGTGCGCAGGCAGCGGGCAATCTCTTTAACGGAAACGAGTGGTCCGCCCGCATTGATTACAATTTGAGCAAGAGCGACCGCCTGTTTGGCGAGTTCATGTGGCTGAAGAGCACAGATAGTACCGGTCCGGGGAACAACAGCAGCGGACCTCGCGGTTTCTTGAACCCGTCATCGTCGTACACCCCTAATTTCCAGTTCAACTATGTCCGCACCTTCAGCCCAAAGGTGGTGAACGAATTCCGGGCGGGGTTTGCCCGCCGGAATGATTCCATCGATGTGGCTACACCGGGTGTGCCCTCTATTGGCTTCGATGACGGATCCGCCGGGTTCGGGTCCTACAATGGCTACCCACAGTTTTTCCGCGAGAACATTTACAGCTACTCGGACATGGTTTCCGTCAGCAAGGGCAAGCACAACCTGAAGGCGGGCGTGGATTTCCGGCGAAACCTCGAGAACAGCGAGTTCAACGTAGCCCGTCCTTCCTACTACTTCTTTGACCAACTCTTCTTTGCCGCGGACTCGCCCTATGCGGAGATTGCCGGGGTCGATCCGGGGTTTGCCAGCGGTCGGTCGGCTGAACTGGCCAGCAACAACCGCGCCTGGCGCAACCTGGAGATGGGAGCCTTCTTCCAGGACGACTGGAAAGTGGCGCGCAACCTGACCCTGAACCTTGGCCTGCGGTATGACCTCTACACGCGGCACGTTGAGCAGTTCGGCCGACAGACCACGTTTATCCCGGGGCCGGGCGGGCTGACCAGGGCCAACGGGGCCTTCTTGGAGTGGATCTCCAATGCGAATATCCCCGCGGGCAGTCCAGGCTGCGATACGCCGGAGCAGATGGCTGGGGCTGTGTTAGCAGGCGTTTGCGGCCCCGGTGGGTTTGCCGTAACCAATGCTTTGGGCGGCGCCGACCACAATAATTTTGGGCCGCGAATTGGTATGGCTTGGGACCCCTTCGGCAAGGGAAAAACCTCCGTGAGGGCTGGGTTGGGGATCTCTTATGAGGGGACGTTGTACAACCCGCTGTCTAACTCACGCTGGAACCCACCTTTCTATTCGTTTAACCTAACCTTCAACGCACTCGGGGGAGGCCCGGACATCGTCATTTATGGCCCGCAGACTCCGGGCGAGGCACCCACCTTTGACGGCCCTCCAACGAACCCGGGTCAGGGCACAGGGGCACAGGCGGTCGGGAATCTATCGGGATATGCTTCCACGAATTCGAACACGGCGTTCTTGACGGGGATTGTCTTCCCCGAAGGCATCAAAGACCCGTGGGTCGCCAACTACTACTTCGGTATTCAGCACGAAATTTTGCCCAAAACCGTCCTTGAGGTGAACTACGTGGGCACCCGGGGCAACAAGCTCTTCCGCGCCGAGCAAGCCAACCGCGCTCCAGGAATCCGGCTGCCCGGGTTCATCCCAGCCGAACCTGGACCGGACGGCATTTTCGGGACTGCTGACGACATAGCGGCCGTTCCGGCCACAGTCGTCAACGTGCAAGGCCGGACGCTCACGGGGCTCGGCCGACAGCGCCTCAACCCCAACTACGGCCGACTGCGTGTCTGGGAAAATGTCAGCAGCTCCTGGTATGACGGGTTGCAAGTCTCCCTCCGCAAGGCGATGAGTCGCGGGTTCATGATCAATGCCAGCTACACGTGGAGCCATTCCTTGGACACGGGCTCTGGTTGGCACAGCGGTGCCGTCACCGCCAACGGTGCGGCGGCGGGCGATGGCTTCAGCTTGGACCAGACCCGGCCGGAACTGGATCGCGGTAACTCGACCTTCGATATCCGGCATCGGTTGGTGACGAGCTACCTCTGGGAACTGCCCTGGTACAAGGACCAGAAAGGCGTGATTGGCCACATTCTCGGCGGCTGGCAGTACAACGGCAGTTGGGCCTTCCAGTCAGGTGCGCACTGGACAGCGTACGAGTCTCGCGGTGGGGCCGCCCGCGATTACAACCGCGACGGTGAAAACAACGACCGGCCCGACGGCCCCAACGGCTTCACCATCAATGCCACGAAAGACATGTACGCCAACGGCTACTTCAATGTGCCTGGCTCGCAGTTTGACAGCGCCATTGGTGGTACCACTCCCTTTTTCGCGGTGCCGTGCGCAGGTTGCAACGGGAACCTCCCGCGCAACAGCTTCGTCGGCCCCGGCCAGTTCAATGTTGACCAGTCTCTCTTGAAGAACATCCGGGTCACAGAACAAGTCCGCCTCCAGTTCCGCTTCGAGATGTTCAACGCCTTGAACCGGGCTAACTTCCTCCTGCCGAGTTCTTCCACCGGCGCCAACTTCGCCAACCGGGTTTCGAGCTCGAACTTCGGGCAGTCCGCTGGCACGCTTGGTCCTCGGCAGATTCAGTTCGCATTGAAGGTCCTCTTCTAGTCCAGCTTGGGGTACCTCCGGGGGCTTGGGCCGATAAAGCTCAAGCCCCCTAATTATTTGTGGCGATTTATGCCTTCACGCCTCGCCCAATTGCGAGCCCGGGACTTTCATACGCGTGCATCCGCCTGGGGAAAGAGACACGCCTTTTGAGAAAAGTGATACACTAATTCGTCAGAAAGGCGGGAGGCCATGCGAAGGCAAGTGCGCGTTCTAAGGTTTCTCGTCTGGCTGGCGCTCCCCACATTTCTCCTGCTGACCTGCACTGAACTTTCTGCTCAGGAAGTGGGCAATATCATTGGTCAAGTTCGATTGGCCGGTGGCGTTTTGCCCTCCGAGCGAGTCCTGATTACCTTGCAAACGCGTGGAATGACCATCAACAGCGCCTTTTGTGACAACGAAGGCCGGTTTAATTTCATCAATTTGCTGCCCAATGCCTACCACCTCATTGTCAACGCGGAGGGATATCAGCCCGTCCACCAAGTCGTTGTGGTAAGTCCCACCACCAGTCTCACGGCCCACGCTCGTATTATTCTCACTCCGCTCGCAAGCTCGAGACCGGAGAGCCCCCCGGCACCCGCCCCCGGCGGGAATCCCTTTCTGGTTAATCCTGCTGAATACAGCCGGAAATTTCCGCGCGAAGCCGTCAAAGCGTTCGAAGTCGGCATGAAGGCGGACCAGCAGGGCAAAGTGGACAAGGCCATCCGCCACTACGAGGAAGCGATCCGTTTGGCCCCTGATTTCTATCCTGCTCGCAACAATCTCGGCGTCCGGTATCTGGGTGACAGGAGCTTTGATGAGGCGGAGAAGCAGTTCACCGAGGTCCTGAAGCTGAACAACAACGACGCCCAGGCCTACTTCAACCTCGGCAACGTTTACTACCTGACGAAGCGATACGACGACGCCAAGCGCGCGCTTCAGGAGGGGCTCAGGCGAGAGCCCAATTCCGCCCTCGGTCACTACCTGCTGGGTTCAGTCGGTGTGCGCACTGGAGAGCTCAACACCGCCGAGCGCCAGTTGCGAATGGCGATCGAATTCGATCCAAAGATGTCCAAGGTTCGCTTGGAGCTTGTCAACCTCTATCTGCAACAGCAGAAAAGAAGCGACGCGATCGAGGAGCTTAAGAGTTTCACGAAACTTTTTCCCCACGATCCCCTGCTCCCCAAAGTGAAGGAAGTGTTGAAAAAACTGGAAAGCCCGGCCCCACCCTCCCAGTAGCAAATCTTCATGGCCTTTATATTCCGTTCAACTTAATAGACTCTGTCGGACAAGTTTGAGCGAACGCTCGCGCCTACTTCCATGTGGTTGCAACCCGGCGGAAAGCAGGATCTAGCAAGGCGCTGAAAAGTGACGCGTATGTCATTCCGAGCCCCGAAGCTTCGGGGCGAGGAATCTGCTTGTGGTTCTACGGCGCTGAAGGAAAAGCAGATTCCTCGGGTCGGCCAATCCCGAGGCTTCGGGACGCCGACCCTCGGAATGACAACCCTGAACGTTTTAAGCATCCTGCTAGTTTTGCGTGCTGCGGACGTACTTGCAGAGGTTTTTATCCAGTCGGCAGGCGGTTTCATATTCTTGCCGGGCGCGAGCCGGTTCGTTGCGCCTCTCATAGACGTAGCCCAGGTTGAGATGGGCTTCGGCATGATTCGGATTGGCGGCCAGGGCGCGCCGATAACTCTCCATGGCCAGGTCCAACCGGTTCGTGCGGCTGTAGGTAATGCCCAGGAAATTTAGCGTCGCCGCATCGGTCAGACCAAGCTTGACGGCTTTTTCAAGATTCTGTGATGCCGCGGCGAATTTTTCCTGCCGCATGTCGAGCAGGCCCAGATCGCGGAAAGCAAACGCGAAGTTGGGCTGGATGGCGAGAGCTTTTTCAAGCGAACTTCGTGCGGCGGTTGCGTCCGAGCGCGCTTGGACCCGCGCCAATTCGTACCAGGCGCGGAAGTTCTGTGGGTTGATCGCCAGAGCGCGCTCCAGCCACTGCTTGGCTTGGTCGGCTTCTCCCTGAACGTTCAGCGCGCGCGCGAGCCCCATCATAGCCTGGTCAAAATAGGGATTAAGCTCCAGGCATCTTCTGAACTCCGGCACAGCCGCCGCCCAATCCCCTTCTCGCGACGCCGCCTCTCCCAGCATGAAAGGGATCAAATAAAGCTTTGGATCGGCATCTTGGACCTTCTTCAGAATCGATCGCGCGGCTGTGCCTTTGCCCGCGCGGAAGGCATCGGTCGCTTCGAGAATCGCCTGGTATTCCCAGAGTTTGCTCTTGGGATCGGCGAGGCCTGAAGTGGGCAGGGAACGGGAAGCGGGAGCGCGATAGGCGACGTAACCCAGGGAGCGGAGCTTTTCAATTGCTTCCGCACTCGGGCCGGAAGTTTGGTCTGGCGGGCGTGACGGCTGGCCCCGTACCGTATCGGTACGGGGCTGATAGCGGCCGATCAAGTCCTGCAATTGTTTCCGCAGGGATGCGGCGACGGCGCTTTCTTGCGACACCAGGTTGTGCTGTTCCTGTGGGTCTGCCTGTAGGTTGTAAAGCTCAGGCTCGGGAGCCTCGATGAAGTGGTACCTCGCGCTGTGCACGCTCCGCAGAGGACTCCAGCCGAAGGAGCTGAAAGGGTAGAAGGTCTCGGAGTACGCTGGGCGGTTCTGGTCGCCCGCGGCAGGCGGGCCGCTTGTCACCGCTCCGGCCAGGCTGGGTGCCTGGAACTGCCTTTCGATAGGGTCGTGCAGGCCGGCAAGCTGCAAAACGGTGGGTGCCACACTGATGGTTTCCACCGGGCCAGGGATTCGCCGCTGGGCGGTGCGAAGTTTGGACGGGGGTTTGATGATGAGCGGCACCCGCACAGTGGAGTCATAGACAAAAAAACCGTGTTCGCTCTCGCCATGCTCCCCCAGCGCCTCCCCGTGATCGCTCAGAAAGACGATCAGCGCGCCGTCATACAAACCGCTCTTCTTGAGCCATGCGAAGAGACGGCCCAACTGGCTGTCCACGTAGGCAACTTCCCCGTCATAGGGGTGCTGCCGATACCGGGACCGGAACGGTTCGGGCGGGTCGTACGGGCTGTGCGGGTCAAACAAGTGAAGCCAGAAAAGGAAAGGTTGGCGGCGCGGGCGCTGGAGCCACCTTAATGCTTGGCTTACGCTTTCTTTGGCCCGTCGGTCCACCAGAGCAATGTCCTTCTGGACAAACGCCTGGCCGGGAAATGTGTCGTAGTAGAAGTCAAAGCCGCGGGCAAGCCCCCAGCTTCGATCCAGGACGAACGAGCTGACCACCGCCCCGGTCGCGTAGCCATTGCGTTTGAAACTCTCGGCAAGCGTCCGGATCTTGGTGGAAAGTGGTTGGCCGGTGAAATCCTGGACCCCGTTGGAGAAGGGATAGGTGCCCGTGAGGATGGCGGCATGGGAAGGCCAGGTGAGCGGGACCTGGGCAATCGCCTGCTCGAACAGGACTCCATCGCGCGCCAGGGCATCGATCACGGGGGTGGGCACCGTCTTCGAGCCGTAGCAACCCAGGCGATCCGCGCGCAAAGTGTCCACGGTGATGAGAACAACGTTCGGCCCAGCCGGGGAGGAGGGAGCCCACGCCGCATCGGAAGCGGTGAAGAGAAATGCGGCCAGGAGATAGAGGATTCTCGGATGAGACGTATTCAACTTCATTTTCCCCTGCCAGGAATCGGGCAAGCGCGGCACCCGACACTCTTGTCTCCGGTGCCGGCCCCGGGACGGAAGGTCTCCCCGCCCTTTGAACTGCCTGCACCCAAAGACTAGGGTTCGGGCGGGGCCTGAGCCTTCCTCAACTCTTCCTGCGCTTCCTGGTGTAGTCCTTTTGCCTCCAGGGCCTTGGCAAGAGTACGGCGAGCCTTGACGCTCTTTGGGTTCAGATCTACGGCTTTCCTGAGCGCGCCAATGGCTTCATCCACCTTGCCCTGGTACAGGTAAACCTCACCCAAAGCTTCGTAGCCTGGAGCATACTCAGGAAAGATGTTGACGGACTGTTGAAAGGCCGCCAGGCTTTCCTGGATTCTGCCTACCTTCAAATAGGCGGCCCCCAGGTTGAAAGCGGCCGAGAAGTTGCTCGGGTCAAGTTCCAATACCCGCTTCAAGAAAACGATGGCTTGGTTCCAATCCCCCACCTTCCCATAGGCGAGGCCGAGGTAATAAACGGCCAAAGAATAGCTCGGACTCATTTGCACGACCCGCTGCAATTCCTGGATGGCGTTCGTGAAGTTTTGCTGGCGATAGTAGTTCAGTGCCAGCAAATAGCGCACGGGCAGCGAATCTTTTTCCGTTTTGAGCGCAGCCTGCAGCTTGGCAATGGAGGCTTCGTAACGGCCGTGCTGGCTATCGGCGATCGCTTCGGAAACCAGCTCGTACATCTGGATGCGATCCTTGGGGTCCGGCAGCTTGCGGTCGCTGATGGTCGGGCTCCCGCCTCCGGAAACGGCGGCATATCCCAGCGACTTCAGACGCTCCATCAGGACAGGATCCATCCCGGTCTGTTCGGCCGTCTTATCGCCGGAAGCCGACAGGTATAGCTTGATCAACCGTGCCAGCCGCCCTTGCAAATCGTCGGCGATCTTCCTCCGTTGAGCGTAAAGATTTTTTAACTCCCGCGGGTCCTGCGATAAGTCATACAGCTCAGGCTTCGGGGCATCAATGAAGTGGTAGTGTCCCTCCTGGAGGCTGCGCAATTCGCTCCAGTTGAAATGGATGCGCGGGAGGTAGGACTCGGCATAAAGACTTTCGAGCGACTGCCCACGGCGACCCTGCATCAGCGGAAGCAAGCTCTTGCCCTGCACTTCTCCGGGTATGTTGACACCGGCAACTTGCAGGACCGTCGGGAGCAGATCGATCAAGCTCACCAGGTTCCCAATCTCTTTGTTCGGGATGGACTTTTCCAACGGCAGCTTGAAGATGAGCGGCACGTGCAGCGTCGAGTTGTAAATGAAGAAGCCATGAGTCTTTTCGCCATGCTCCCCCAGACCCTCACCGTGGTCGCTAACGACGACGATCAACGTCTGGTCGTACAGGTTGTTTTTCTTCAGGAACTCGACCAGGCGGCCTACCTGCTCGTCGTCAAAAGCAATTTCACCGTCGTAGGGTTGCGCTTTGTATCGCGTGCTGTACGGGGGCGGCGGGCGGTAAGGATGGTGCGGGTCAAAGAGGTGAACCCAAAGGAAAAAACGCTTCCGATGATTCTGTCGCAGCCAGGCTAAGCTTTGATTGACCACCTCATCGCCGCGACGTTCCATGGCGTCCAGGTTGGTTTCATCCAGCCGGCTGAAATCAAAATGGTCATAGTAGAACTCGAATCCCTGGTTCAGGCCGAAGCGGGAATCGAGCACTGCCGAGCCCACGATGCCGGCGGTGGCGTAGCCCTGGTTGCGAAGCAGCGAGGCAAGCGTCGGTTGGCCGGCGCTGAGGCGGTTGCCGCTGAAGTCGTGCATGCCGGTCCGCATCGGATAGCTGCCGGTGAACATGACCGCATGCGCGGGGAGCGTGACGGGCACCGGAGTGTACGCGCGGGTGAAACGCACTCCCTCGGCAGCCAGACGGTCGATGTTCGGGGTCTCGATCTTGCGGTAGCCGTAACATCCCAGGTGATCGGCACGCAAGGTGTCGATGGTGATGAACAGGACGTTGGGCGGCTGGTTCGGGGAAGCAGTCCGGGAAGGAGAAACGGCCAGAATGATGAACAACCCAAGCGTGAAGATGAGGCCAGGCCATGAAGGAATTGGCAGTGGTTTCCTGGGAACCGGCATAGGCGATGTCGCTGCGTCCGATCGGCGGAAGCTCACTCTCCTGTTATTAAGGTACCGAACATCTTACCGCCCGGTTGAATTTGGCGTCAACGCACGCTGGAAAAGTCTTGAGTCAACGGGATAGGGCCATTGAGAGGCCCTCCCAGCTTGAAGGTGGTGCCGAAGTAGGGACTCGAACCCTAACGCCCTTGCGGGCACTAGACCCTGAATCTAGCGCGTCTGCCAATTCCGCCACTTCGGCACGGTAGGTGGAAGTTCGTTCAGAAGACTTGGTTGCGCCAATTCCGATCCCTCATGTTGCCATCGCGTCCGAGGGCTGTCAAGGCGACCTCCGGCCTGCGTGCTTGCAATTCGCTTTTGCGGGCGCTAGTGCCGTTCCAACTTTTTCAAACGGGACGCATGCGCTCAAATCCCACGTAACGCCGGTCTAGAATCCTGATCCGCAAGCATCGGGATTCGGGATCGGGACCACCGGTCATCCTGAGTGCTGCGCAAGATACAGGTATAATGCAGAGGCCGATCAGGTTGGAACGGCACTAGGCTCACCCCTTCACGGTGAACCCGCTCAGGGTGAATCCGTTCGCTCCCCAGGAGGACGCCAACCCTTGAGGCGACTTAGCCGGGCGGTTGCCCTTGCCCTTCTTTGTTTGCTTGCCGCGCCGCTGCTTGCTCAGAAGCGGCTCACCATTGAAGAGATTTTCTCGGACGTGGGGTTGACCGGGCGCATGCCGGAGCACTTGAAGTGGAGTCCGGAAGGACGGAAGCTGACCTTCATTTTGCGGGATGATTCGGGCAATCGCGGCGACCTCTGGGCAGTGGACGCCGCAAACGGCGAAAAGCAGATCCTGGTCAGCCACGAGCAGCTCGCCAGCCTGCGCGGCAAATTGCTGCTCGTGCACGGCACCGCCGACGACAACGGGCACATGCAGAACAGCCTGCAGTTGGCGCAGGAGTTCATCCAGGCGGGCGAGCAGTTCGATCTTCTGCTTGATCCGCAGAAGCCCCACTCCCTCTCGGGGCCGGTGGGGCGCCGGCATCTCTTTACGGCTATCACCGAATATTTCAAGAAGAACCTTTACAGGATGAGGATTCGATGAGGAAAAATACTTTTGTTCCAGTGCTCCTCTTGCTTGTTTTGCTTCTGAGCCTCGCTGCCCGGGCGGAGAAAAGGCCAAGCTCATCCTTCCGCGATGAGCTCGTTGACCGTTTCTCGCGTTACGTCAAGGTGGATACCCAGTCGCAGGAAGATACGGGCAAGACGCCGAGCACCGAAAAGCAGTTCGAGCTGGCGCGGATGCTGGCGGACGAGCTCAAACAAATTGGGCTCGAAGAGGTGAACATTGACGCGCTCGGTTTTGTGACCGCAACCTTGCCCGCCACCTTGCCGCCGGAGAAGGCCGCCGAGGTGCCCGTCATCGGCTTGCTCGCCCACATGGATACCTCGCCGGAAGCGCCGGGCGCCGACGTCAAGCCGATCCTCCACCGCAACTATGATGGCAAGGACATCGTGCTCCCCGGCGATCCCACGCAGGTGATCCGCCTGGCGGAAACGCCGGAGCTCTCGAAGCGCGCCGGCCACGACCTCATCACCAGCGATGGCACCACCCTTCTCGGCGCTGACGATAAGGCCGGCATTGCCGTCCTCATGACGGCTTTGCATTACCTCAAGCAGCATCCGGAAGTTCCTCACGGCAAAGTGCGCGTAGCTTTTACGGTGGACGAAGAAACGGGCACCGGAATCACTCACTTTGACCTCGACAAGTTTGGCGCTCGCTATGCCTACACCTTCGACGGCGGGCAGGCTCCCGAAATGGAGAACGAGACGTGGAACGCCGACCGGGCAACGATTACCTTCATCGGGCGCATCGCTCATGCCGGAAGGGCCAAAGGAAAGATGATCAGCGCCGTGCGGGCCGCCGCCTCCTTCATCGAGCAACTCCCCGCCAACATGCTGGCGGAGACGACTTCCGGCCGGGATGGCTTTGTCTATCCTTACCGGATCGAAGGCGGCATCGATCGCGTCAAGCTGACTGCTCTTCTCCGCGACTTCACCCTGGAAGGCCTCAAGGCAAAAGAGGAGATGCTCGAGAAGATTCGCCAGGCGGTGATGGCCACTTTTCCCGGCCTCCAAATCCGTTTGGAGATCGCCGAGCAATACCGCAACATGAAGCACGAGCTCGACAAATTCCCGCAAGTGCTGGGCAACGCGATGATGGCTGCCCGGCGCATCGGCCTCGAGCCCCAGCTCAAGTCCATCCGCGGCGGGACGGACGGCGCCAACATGACCCTGCGCGGCGTGCCCACGCCCAACATCTTTTCCGGAGGCGGAAACTACCACAGCCGGCTGGAATACGTTTCGGTCAACGAGATGGAGCAGTCGGCGCTCCTGGCCATCGAGCTGGTCAAGATCTGGGCTGAAAAGTAAACGGCCCGCTCCCGGCTTCCCGGCTCAGTCTCCCGACGGATTTCCTCTTGACACTGACTCTATAGTATTATAGATATATCTAGAATACTGAGGAACTGGCGCCATGACGAGCTCGAAAGTGAAGGGGCCTGACCTGCAACGCGAGGTCTGTAGCCGCCATGCCGAAATGTGTAAGGTCTTCACTCATCCCATTCGGCTTCAAATCCTGGATATACTGCGTGAACAAGAGACATCTGTTTCCCATCTGGCCGACCGGCTTGGGGTTGCCATTGGCAACCTTTCTCAGCATTTGAACATGATGAAGCAGCGGCGTGTGCTGGTCTCACGCAAGGATGGGAATAATGTTTACTACCGGCTCGCCAATCCCAAGATGCTGAAGGCGTTCGACTTGATGCGGGAGATCCTGCTTGAACAGATGCAGCGGGAAAGCGTCCTTGTGCGGCACATGCAGCGGGCACAGGTTCGCTCGTAGCGTCTTCGTCGGCTCACAGCGATTAGGAGGAAGCAAAGACGGATGGACAAGTTGACCATAGTCATCCAGGACGCGCCGTATGGGAGCGAGAAAGCATACAACGCTCTCCGGTATGCCTCGGCCCTGCTCGCCAACCAGGTGGCGGTGAATGCTTTCCTTCTCGCCGATGGCGTGGCGGTCGCCAAACGCAACCAGAAGACGCCCACCGGTTACTACAACACAGCGAATATGCTAAGCGAACTGATCGCCAAGGGCGTCAAGGTCAAGACTTGAGCGACATGTTGCGCGGCCAGGGGTCTTGGCCAGGAAGAACTCATCGAGGGGGTCGAGATCGGTCACATGACCGACCTCGCCCGTTGGACA
>DATBWB010000134.1 GCA_036514995.1 Candidatus Acidiferrales bacterium | reverse complement strand
TCAGGGTTGCGCTTGAATGACACAAAATCTCTTTTAGCCAGACTGGATGGCGGTGAAAATCCGTGATGTTATCAAACTCATTGAAGATGACGGCTGGTATTTGATCACGACGAAAGGCAGCCATCGGCAATACAAGCACTTCACGAAGCTGGGCCGGGTCACGATTGCTGGCCATCCCAATGACGATTTAGCCCCCGGCACCTTGAACAGTGTTTTCAAGCAAGCCCAATTAAAGAAGCCGAAGAAGAAAGGAAAAGAGTAACCATGTATCGTTTTCTCATTGTCATCGAGAAGGCGAAGGACAATTACTCGGCCTATTCTCCTGATCTACCCGGCTGTGTGGCGACAGGCCAAACCCGCCGGCAAGTCACCCGCAGTATGCACGAAGCAATCGAAATGCATATACGCGGCTTGCTCGAAGACAAATTACCCATTCCCAAGCCTCACGCCTTCGCGGAATATGTTGCTGTTTCGTAGATGGGGCCAAGCAACAGTGCTGGCAAGCGGCTGTCGTCAACCAATTAAAGTGCCCTGTCAATGAACGAAGCATAAAGTTTATTTGTATTTCGCCTAGGGACTCGGCCCAACAAAACCCTTTCCTTCGCCCCGACGGCTCAACTCACTGCCGTTGGGAAGCTACCGCCAGGCTTTGTTCTTTTATGTATATCTCCCCGTCAGCGGGCCGTGCTTCAAGGAGATTCGTGTTGAAGACTGTTTACAAAGGCGTGGGGTCGCACCATAATGGGGCGATTCTTCCCCTCGTATGACCTCCATGAGTGAGCCTGGAACGCCTTTGATGCGGCAGTACCATGCCATCAAGAAGCAGTACCCGCAGGCGCTGGTTTTCTTCCGGCTCGGCGATTTCTACGAGCTTTTCTACGAGGACGCGATTGTCGCGTCGCGCGAGCTCCAGATCGTTCTCACCTCGCGCAACAAAGAAAAGGGCGTCCCGGTCCCCATGTGCGGCGTGCCCTATCACGCCGCGGAATCTTACCTCGCCAAGCTCGTTCACAAGGGATACAAAGTGGCCATCTGCGAACAGCTCGAAGAGCCCGGGTTCGGCAAGAAACTGGTAAAGCGCGACGTGGTTCGAGTGGTCACTCCCGGCACCGCTCTGGGCACGCCGGCTCTTGAACCGAAAGAGAACAATTTTTTGGCCGCGCTCGCCGTCGAGCCCGGAGCCGCCCGGTGCGGCCTCGCTTACGTGGATCTTTCCACGGGCGACTTTCATGCGACCGAGTTTCAAGGGGCTGATTGCCGCGCGCGAACCCGCGAAGAACTCGACGTCTTGCGCCCGCGCGAGCTGCTGGTGGCCGAACCGGCCGATCTTTTTTCGGCCAGCGCTACTCCGGACCTGGACCATGTCCCGGCGGCACAGACGCGACTCGAAGAGTGGGTCTTTGCGAGCGATTATGCCGAGCGCATCCTCAGCGAGCAATTTGCGGTGGCGACGCTGGCCGGCTTCGGCCTTTCGGACCACCCGCTGGCGACGGCTGCCTGCGGGGCGGTGGTGCATTATTTGCGTGAAACACAGCGCTCCAGGCTTCAGCACCTCGACCGCATTGCTTACTACGAACGCTCCGACGCGCTCGTTCTCGACCAGGTTTCCGTCCGCAACCTCGAGTTGATCGAACCGATCTTCGGCAATGAACCCCACGCGACGTTGCGCGACATCCTGGACGAGACGGTGACGAGCATGGGAGCGCGGCTGCTGCGAAGCTGGATTCTGCGCCCTTCCCTGGATCGCTCGGAGATCGAAGCTCGCCTGGGCGCCGTCGAAGAGCTGCGCGCCGCCACGGTGGCTCGCGAACAGATACGAGCCGAGCTGGGTCGCATCGCCGATCTGGAGCGATTGCTGAGCCGTATCACCCTCGGAACGGCTGCGCCTCGCGACCTGGTCGGCCTCGGGCAATCGCTCGCCAGCCTGCCCCTCTTGCGCGATTTCCTGGGCAAGTGCCGGAGCAAACGCCTGCAAGAGCTGCACGACGAACTGGACGACCTGGCCGACGTCCGCGGCTGGATCGAGCAAACGCTGGTCGAAGATCCACCGGCGGCGCTCTCCGAGGGAGGCGTGATCCGCGCCGGCTGCGATGCCGAGCTCGACGAGCTGCGCGAGATCAGCCAGAACAGCAAGCGCATCATCGCCCGGATGGAAGAGCGCGAACGAAAGCGCACCGGCATTGCCTCGCTGAAGATTCGCTTCAACAACATCTTCGGCTATTACATCGAAGTCTCGAAGCCCAACCTGCCGAACGTTCCTCCCGACTACGAACGCAAACAGACTCTGGTGAACGCCGAGCGTTTTACGACCCCGGAACTCAAAGACTGCGAGCAGAAAATCCTGGAGGCGGACGAGCGCATGATGGCCATCGAGCAGCGTATTTTCACGGCTCTGCGAGACCGCATCGCCGGCCAAGCATCCCGCATCCGGCGAACGGCCTCGGCCATCGCCCGGATCGACGTGCTGGCCAATTTTGCGCGACTGGCGGCGGGCCGGCGCTACTCCCGACCGCAGTTCAACGATGGGGGCGAGATGACGCTGGTGGCGGCGCGGCACCCGGTGGTCGAAAAGCTGGGCGAGTGCCGCGGCGAGCGTTTTATCCCCAACGACCTCTACCTCAACGACTCCACCCACCAGATTCTCATCATCACCGGGCCTAACATGGGCGGGAAGTCCACCTATCTCCGGCAGGCGGCGCTGATCGTCATCATGGCCCAGATGGGATGCTTCGTTCCCGCCGAGCAAGCCCGGCTTCCCATCATGGACCGTATTTTCACCCGCATCGGCGCCTCCGACAGCCTTGCCCGAGGTCGCTCCACCTTCCTGGTGGAGATGACCGAAGTGGCTTCGATCCTCAACACGGCGACGCCGCGCAGCCTGATTCTCCTTGATGAGGTCGGCCGCGGAACGGCCACCTTTGATGGCCTTTCCATCGCCTGGGCGGTGGTCGAGTATCTTCATGCGCTGACTCGCGCCAGGACTCTCTTTGCCACCCACTACCACGAATTGACGGAATTGGAGGAGTTGCTGCCGGCCGTGAAGAATGTTCACGTCTCGGTTCAGGAGTCCGGCTCGGATATCATCTTTCTTCGCAAGGTCGAACCCGGAAGCGCCGACCGAAGCTACGGGATTGAGGTGGCACGGCTCGCCGGGCTGCCGGGCAGCGTCATCCAGCGGGCCCGAGAAATCTTGCGACGCCACGAGGAGAGCGAGCGCGAGCTGACCGAAGAGCTGTCACCCGGAGCAAAGCCACCTGCCGAAGCTGCCTTCTTCACGCCTCTCGACCAAAGAATTGTTGATGCTCTGCGGCAGGCCGACCTCGACAACTTGAAGCCGCTCGAGGCGCTCAACCTCCTGGCAGAGCTTAAAAGGCAGATCTCCTGATGCCGAAACGAGTTTTCTTCCCCCGCAACACTGCCGCCCGACCGATGCGAGTGATCGGCCTTATGTCCGGCACCTCCGCTGACGGCGTGGACGTAGCACTGGTGCGCCTGGCTGGCCAGCCGCCCCATCTCAGTTGGAAGCTCGAAGGTTTCACCACCATGCCTTTCCCGCGCGCCGTGCGCGAGGAAATCCTGCGCGTGGCCAACGGCGCGCCAAGCAGCGCCGAAGAAATCGGCCGGCTCCATTTCTTGCTCGGAGAGCTTTTTGCCGATGGCGTCCGGGCGGCTTGCCGCAAATTTCGCTTCCCGCTTCAAAAGCTTGATCTGATCGGTTCGCACGGGCAAACCATTTTCCATCAGGGAGCCCCGGCGCTTCACCTGGGCCGTCCCATCGCCTCGACGCTCCAGATAGCCGAGCCGGGGATCATCGCCGAGCGAACGGGAGTGCCGGTGGTGGCCGACTTTCGTCCCGGCGACATCGCCGCCGGCGGCCAGGGCGCGCCGCTGGTGCCCTATGTGGATTTCTTGCTCTACCGCGACAGAAAAATCGGCCGCATCGCGCTGAATATCGGCGGGATTGCCAATCTCACTGCCATCCCGCCCGGCGCCAAACCCGACCAGGTCCTGGCTTTCGATACCGGCCCGGGTAACATGCCCATGGACGAACTGGCTCGCCACTTTACGCACGGGCAAAAGCAATTTGATCCGAGCGGCAAGATGGCCCGGCGCGGACGGGTCCTGCCGGATTTGCTGGCCGAATTGATGAAGCACCGCTTTTTTTCCTTGGTGCCGCCCAAGTCCGCCGGCCGCGAGCAATTCGGCGCTGCCTTCGTGGCTCGCATCCTCGAGTGGTCTCGCCGCAACGGCGCTCGCGCCGAGGACGTTCTCCGCACCACCACCGAACTGACCGCCATCAGTATCGTCCGTTCGATCGAACGCTGGGTTTTTCCACGCTTCCGCCCCGCCGAGCTGATCGTTTCCGGCGGCGGATTTCACAATCGCCTGCTCATGAATCGCATTGCCGCCGAGCTGAAGGGTGTGGCCATTCTTGGTTCGGAAGCGCTCGGGGTTCCCGAAGACGCCAAAGAGGCGATGGCCTTTGCCATTCTCGCCTACGAAACATTTCACGGCCGTCCGGCCAATTTGCCTTCCGCCACCGGCGCGCGACATCCCGTCGTTCTGGGGAAACTTATCTATGGGTCGCGGTAGGGTTCGATCCTTCCTTGTCCTGGCGCTGCTCGCCGTGCTGTCGGCATGCAGTCGGGGGACCCCATCCGGCCGCGACCCCGGTACCATTGTCTTCCTGATTGAGACCTACCCCGCCAGCCTTGACCCGCGCATCGCCACCGACGCCCAGTCGCAATACATCCAGGGACTGCTCTTCAACAGTCTCGTTCGTCGCAATGCCCGCATGGAGGTCGTACCCGACCTGGCAACCCGATGGGAGATCCGTGACCCGAGAACCTACGTTTTTCATCTGCGCCCAGGAGTGCGCTTTCACGACGGGCGGCCGTTGACCGCGGCCGATGTCCGCTACACCTTTGAGAGCCTTCTTTCCGGCAAGGTGGTGTCGGTCAAAGCAACCGTGTTCCAGGACATTCAAACGATTGAAACTCCCGATCCCCAAACCGTGATCTTTCGCTTGAAAGAACCTTTTGCCGCATTCCTGTGGAACCTGGTGCTGCCGGGGATGGGCATCGTCCCGGACGGTTCAGGAAAAGAGTTTGCCAGGAAGCCGGTGGGGAGCGGACCCTATCGCTTCCTCGGTTCGAAGCAGGAAGAAGAAATTGTTGTGGAGCGCAATCCGGCCTATTTCCGCGAGCTGCCAAAGATCGAGCGTGTTCGCTTTCGGGTGGTGCCGGAGGCGATCACGCGGGCACTCGAGCTCGCACGCGGCTCCGGCGACATTGCGCTGAATTCCTTGGCCCCGGACATGATCCCGGTGCTCGCCAAAAACAGCGCCCTGCGTACGACGCAGTCGCCGGGCACGGCCTACGCCTACATCGCCATGAACCTGGACGACCCGATTCTTGCTCGCCGCGAGGTGCGCCAGGCTTTGGCCTACGCCATCGACCGGCCGGCGATCCTGCGCTCGCTCTTTCGCGGCCAGGGGCGTCTCGCCGACAACATCCTTCCGCCCAACCACTGGGCCTATGAGGCGGACATCCGGCGCTACCACTACGATCCGGATCGAGCCCGCGCGCTCCTCGATGCCGCCAGGCTGCCGCCTGACCAGCACGGGGTTCGCTTCACCCTGACCATCAAGACTTCGACCGAGGAATCCTCCCGGTTGCTGGCAGCGGTATTGCAAGAGCAACTGTCGACAGTGGGCATTCGCCTCGAGATCCGGTCGCTTGAGTTTGCCACCTTTTACTCCGATATTACTCGCGGAAGCTTTCAACTATATACACTCCGCTGGATCGGCGGGAACAATGACCCGGACATCCTCGATTATGCGTTCCACTCGGCTCGCATCCCGCCCCGCGGCGCAAATCGCGGCCATTTCCGCAATGCTGAGGTGGACGGTTGGCTGGCTTCGGCCCGTTCCGAAGCTGACTTGGCCAAGCAGAAAGTTTATTACTCGCGCATACAGAAAATGCTGGCCGAGGATCTCCCCTACATTTCCCTCTGGTACCTGGACAACGTTGCCGTGACGCAGAAGCGGCTTGGCTACCCGCAACTCGATCCCGGCGGAAATTTCGACTTTCTGGAAACCCTAAAATGGGAGCCCTAGCCGCCCGGCCGGCCGGCCTCGGCTTCGATCTGTTTCGCGTTCGAGCGAAGTGGCATCAAGATCGAATGCCCAGACGCCAAAGGGCGTAGGCCAGGACTTCCCTGGCAATGTGGGGGAGGTGGATGGCCGCGCCTTCCTCAAGTTGGAGGGGCGCTAGAGGCCGGCCAGGGTGTCGCGGATTTCTTGTTCCGGAATGGCGCCCTCGCGGACCACATGCCAAGCGCTCCCGCGCAGTTCAACGATGGTGGAGGGCAGCAGCGCTTTCGATTCGCCGCCATCGAGCACCAATGGCAGCCGGTCGCCTAGCTGCTTGACCACCTGGTTGGCATTGACGCAGGGGGCGAAGCCGGAAAGGTTGGCACTGGTTCCCGTCACCGGGAGATCGGCGGTTTCGATCAGTTTGCAAGCCACCGAGGAATTGGGCCAGCGCAAAGCCACCCGGCCGGTGTTGCCCGTCACTTTGAGCGGGATTTTCTGGGAGGCATCCACCACAATCGTCAGCGCCCCCGGCCAGAAACGCCGCGCCAACATATAGAACGCCTCGGGCAACCCGGCCGCCAGCCCCTCGGCCTGCTCGAGCGACCGCACCAGAATGGGCAACGCCTTGCGCTCGGGGCGTCCCTTGATCGCGTAAACCTGTTGCACCGCGTTCAGGTTGAAAGGGTCGGCCGCCAGGCCGTAAAAGGTGTCGGTGGGGATGGCGATCACCTTGCCGATATGAATCAGGCTGGCCGCGTATTCCAGCGGCGGGCGCTCTGGATCTTGCGTGGAAACCTTGACGATTTCGGCCAGCAAGTTGCCCTGCCAGGGAGAGCGATAGGCCGCGTAGCGGCACGTTAGCACACCGCTCTATCGAGGTGCAAGCCTGGCCGAACTCTTTTCGAGCGGCTTTACATGCCTCCATGCGCTTTGCTACGCTCGCCTGTGAGGATTTTGATTGCCGTCAGTAAAGCGCCATCGCCAGACTTGGGAGCGCATTTCCAGCCGGGCCAATCCCCTTTTGCAATCCCTCCGCAGCGCCCTGCGGACGGGAAAGCCGGATGCCGCCGGCTTTTGCGCGGTGGAGGGAGTGCACGTTGTTCGAGAGGCATTGGCGGCAAAGCTGGAAGTGTATGCCATGGTTGCCAGTGAATCGGCAGGAAGACACCTTCCAGCCATCGAATCCCTGCTTCCCTCGCGCACCCGGCGCTATCTTGTTTCGGAACGCGTCTTCGCTACCATTGCGGATACGGAATCGCCGCAGGGCATTGCGGCGATGGTTCGTCTCCCCAAATGGGAAGAGGCTGATCTCTTTCGCGACGAACCGCAACTGGTGCTTCTCCTCGATGACGTGCAAGACCCGGGAAACCTGGGCGCCATCCTTCGCTCCGCCGAGGCCTTCCACGCCACCGGAGTTTTCCTGACCCGTTCGAGCGCGCGCCGGACGAATCCTAAGGTCTTGCGGGCGGCAGCGGGCAGCGTCTTTCGCCTGCCGATCGTTGAGGGCAAAAGCGCTCGGGAGGCAATCGCCTCGGCTCGCAACCACCAACTCAGGCTTTTCGCCGCCGTGCCGAGAGAGGGCAAATCGCCAGCCATGGTGGACTTCCGCGCGGGGGTGGTTCTGGCCATCGGCGGGGAGGGCCAGGGACTTTCGGCGGAGGTGGCGGCGCTGGCCGACGAGCGCATCAGCGTGCCCATGGCTTTGCCGGTCGAGTCGCTCAACGCCGCCGTGGCTGCTTCGGTGCTGCTTTACGAAGCCGCCCGGCAACGCGGCACGAGCGGGTGGGGGATTTGAGGTGGGGCTGTTTCCTTCCAAACCGCGGCAGCATCCGACGGCCACCGACCGGCCGCTGGCCGACCGCATGAGGCCTCAATCCCTGGAGGAATTCGTCGGACAAGAGCACCTGCTCGCCCCCGGCAAGCCGCTGCGCATTCAAATCGAGCGCGATCAAGTATCCTCGCTCATCCTGTGGGGCCCACCCGGCTGCGGCAAGACAACCCTTGCCAGCATCATCGCTCGGATGACCGACTGCGAGTTTTTCACGTTTAGCGCCGTGCTCGCCGGCATCAAGGGAATCAAAGAGATTATGGCGGCTGCCGAGCGGGAGCGCTCGAGTGGCCGCCGCACCATTGTTTTCGTGGACGAAATCCACCGTTTCAACAAAGCCCAGCAGGATGCCTTTTTGCCGCATGTCGAGCGCGGCAACATCATTTTGATCGGAGCCACCACGGAAAATCCTTCCTTTGAAGTGATCTCGCCGCTGCTGTCGCGCGCCAAGGTATATGTGCTCCACGCCCTGAGCGTGGACCAGGTGGTTGCGCTTCTCAAGCGCGCCCTCCGCGACCGGGAAAACGGCCTGGGCCGGATTCAGGTCGAGGCCGGCGAGGAGGTGCTTTGTCAGGTGGCAACTTACGCGAACGGGGACGCTCGGGCAGCCTACAACACTCTGGAAGCTGCCGTCCTGGGGAGCACGTGCCCTGCCCATGGCACCATCCGGGTTACACCGGAATTGGTCCAGGACGTGATGCAGCGCAAGGTGCTTCTCTATGACCGGGCCGGCGAAGAGCACTACAACCTTATCTCCGCCCTCCACAAATCCATGCGCAACAGCGAGCCGGACGCCTCCCTCTACTGGCTGGGCCGCATGCTGGAAGCGGGCGAAGATCCGCTCTACATCGCCCGCCGCCTGGTGCGCTTTGCTTCCGAGGACGTCGGCCTGGCCGATCCGCGCGCTCTCAGCATCTCGGTGGATGCCATGCGAGCCGTGGATTTGATCGGCATGCCGGAAGGCGCCCTTGCCCTGGCCGAGGCGGCCGTCTATCTGGCCCTTGCTCCCAAATCCAATGCCCTCTACGCGGGCTATGGCAAGGTGCTTGAAGACGTGCAAAAAACCGTCGCCGAACCCGTGCCGCTGCACATCCGCAACCCCGTCACGTCACTGATGGGAGACCTCGGCTATGGCAAAGGCTACCAGTACGCCCACGATTTTGAAGGCAAGACGACGGACATGACCTGCCTGCCGGAATCGCTCAAAGACCGCCGCTATTACGAACCCACCGATCAGGGCTATGAAAAAAATCTGGGCCAACGCCTGGTTGAACTACTTCGTCTTAAGAAGAAGGAAAAGAGATGAAAGCGCACCGTCAAAGTTTTCTCCTCGCCGCTGTAATCTTTCTTCTTGCAGTTCAGCCCGCGGGTTCGCAAGAAACACCGGTCCTCACTGTCGGTGAAGATTGCCCGGCCATGGCGTGGTCGCCCGACGGCTCCCGCGTTGCCTACGCCGTGAAACGGGTGATCCATTGGCGCGACTGGGATAAGCAGCGGGACGACATCGGGTGGGTGGACCTGCGGGGCAAGCGCAAGCGCATCCTGGATGGTCAAAAGAAGGTCCCGGACCGCGCCGAGTTCAGTTACAGCATCCGGTCACTTGCCTGGTCACCAGACGGCCGCGCCCTGCTGGCGGAGATGCTCACCAGCGACGACAAGACCCTGACCATGCTCATCACCGATGAGGGCAAAGACGTTCGCATCGGCGACAAGGACGACAATATCGTGCAAGGGTTCTCGGCTGCCTGGCTCGGCGACAATGAGACGGTCGCCTTTCTGATCGAGGTGGTGAAGCCGCGGTTGCTTTTCAAGATCGCCGGCGTGAGGATTCGCGGCGGCCGGGGGCTTGATTTTTTCCCCACCAAATCGTTCGCGGCTGTTGCCTGGGACGAGAAGCAACGCCTGGCCGTCGCCGTGCAGCGGGAAAAGGATTTCCAGGGATCCCCCAAGCTTGTCCTCCTGCGCCTGGACAGAGAAAGCAGCTTGGAGCTGGCGGATCTGGCGGACGGATTTCTCGGAAGCCTCCGCATTTCGCCGAGCGGCAAGCTCGCCGGCTACTTTGTGGATCAAGGGACATTTGAGATTCGTGACCTGGCCGCTCCTCAAACCGCCCGCCGCGTGAAGGTCCCTTTTGGCCGCTATGTTTGGGCCCCCGATGAGCAACGCATTCTGCTCCAACTGCCGGAAGGCAAGCGCGGCGGCCGGCTGGTCTGGGTTGACCTCCGGGACGGCAAGACCACACCGCTCTTGCATTCCGTCGTCGTCCGCGATTTTGCCCTCTCCCCCAATGGCCGCCACCTCGCCATTACCCATAACCGTGAAGTCCGCTCGCTCGCCATTTATTCTCTCCCCTGATCACCAGCCTGGAACTTGTCCGGACTTCCGCCATCCAGGACTCATGGTTTCAACCCGAGTAGGTAATTGGCAGGCCAGCCCCAATCAGGCCGGGGCCAGCGCCCAGTTTCGGCATGGGCAGGTCCTTGGTCATGGATGATGACTCTTGAGGCCTTCCTGCCGGGCGTACTGCTTGGCACCACGACCGCTGAGCCTCGCAAGTCGTACCATTGACATTTGCATCCATTTTTCCTAAACATATCCAAAGGGAACTGACGCAAACGTCGGGACCCTTCGAAAGCGGGCTCATTCGGCTGGGTTCCCTCCCGCCGCGCCGAATCTCCTAACAACATGGGTATAGCATGGTGCGGACTCCTGTAGATTTGCCTTACACTTCGCCCGCGCAGGTGGCTCGGGGAGGAAGAATATCTCGCCATGGGTCGCCTTCCATGCGGCTGACGATTCTGGAAGAGACTTTCGGCGAGAGGAAGAGGCGGTGGCGTTCGGTCCTGGTGTCAGCTTCATGCCAGGCTCTTTGCCTGCTTGCGGCAACTTATCTCGGCATTCTTTTCAACATCATCCATCCGCCAGAGCCTCCTCTCCTGATCCGCGCTTTCTTGTACATACCCAAAGGGCCCAATCCTGAGCCACCCCCGTCAAAACCCACTCCGCCGCCCCGGCGGGTAATGGAGACCGAGCAGTTCCGCCTGAAGTCGGTGGTTCAGCCACCGAAGATGAATCTGCCTCCTCCCCCCGTGGCCAAACCGGTTCTTCCGCCGATGAATATTCCTGCCCCACCGCCGCTGATGGCGCCAAAACCAGAAGTGGTGGAAGGGACTTTTTCACAGGCAAGGCCAGCCGAGCCGCCTAAGAAGCCGCTGGGGACGGTAATGTCCGCCTCGTTTGCGGCTCCAGCCGACGTACCGGCGAGTCATTCTTCCAACCAATCAGTCAGCGTGGGAAGCTTCGGCATCAGTGGCACACCCCACCGGGGGCGACTGATGCTGCCTCAGGGCGGCGGCATCCACCATCCCGTCGGATTCGGAGATTCATCGAAAGGAGGCGGGGGATCCGGGCGCGCCCGCGGGGCCGGCGCCGGTGCTGCCGGCGTCGAAGTAGGCGGCTCTGGTTTCGACCACAACCTTTATGCCGCCGCGGCTGCGAATCCCTCGGGGCCGCGACGCCCCGAGCCTCCGCCCGTCACCGTTCCGGTTGAGATCCTCTTCAAGCCCAAACCGGAATATACCGAGGTGGCTCGCCGGGAAAAGGTCGAGGGGGAGGTATTGCTGGAGGCGCTCTTTACGGCTGCCGGACAGGTGACAAACATCCGTGTGGTTCAAGGCCTGGGTTACGGTCTGGACGAGATGGCCGTGAAAGCGGCGCAGCAGATCCAATTCAAACCCGCGAAAAAGAATGGGGAACCGGCGGACTCGGTCGCTTCCATACGGATTGTTTTCAAGCTGGCTTATTAAGAGTTGCCGATGGGCGTCTAGACGAATTCGGAGAGAGGGATATGCGTAAATCAGGATGGTTTTTGGGGGCGGTTACCGCTTGCCTGTTTCTCTTTCTTTTGCCCGGCCCTGCTGCCGGCCAGGAGAATCAAAATGAGGCGAACCTTTCGCCCCAGATGGCCCTGGATCAGGCCCTGCTGAGAGAAAAGACCTATGCCGAGAACCTGGCCGCTTATGCGCCGCTGGCGGAAACCTACCTCCAGGAATTCCCTCCCGATACCAGGCAGGGCGTTCTCCCGAAAAAAGATTACTACTCGATCAGCCAGCTCACTTTCACCAAGGGAATCGAATCGAAACCGTTCCTGGAATCGACTTTTTTCCAAAGATTGTGGAGCCGGTTCGGCTTCGGCGTGATTTACCGGAGCGCTGGCTTTGCCGAGCCGATGGTGTTCACGCAAACGAACTTTGACCGGAGCAACTACGATTTCCAATATGTGCGCCGAGAGTTCCTCGGCGAGGTGCGGTGCTTTGTCTTCGACGTGACCCCCACAAAGAAGCGTCCGGGCGACTTCATGGGCAGGATCTGGGTGGAGGATCGGGACTACAACATTGTGCGTTTCAACGGCGCATTTGTCGGCGATTCCCGTTTCCGCCTCTTTTTTCATTTTGACAGCTACCGAGAAAATGTGAAGCCCGGAGTCTGGCTTCCCACCTACATTTACGCCGAAGAATCCGACAAAGTCCAGGGGTTGCTCGCCACTCGGGTACGGCTCCGGGCTCTGACCCGGATCTGGGGGTATGAGCGAAAACAGTTTCGCATGGATGAGTTCACCAGCATTCAGGTCGAGGACCCGGCGGGGGTGAAAGACGAGACCGACCCGGGCAAAGACCTCACTCCGCTCGAAGCCATGCGAAGCTGGAGGCAACAGGCCGAGGATAATCTGCTGGATAGGATGCAAGCCGCCGGCGTACTTGCCCCCAAAGGCGAAGTGGACAAGGTCTTGCAAACCGTCGTGAACAACCTCATTGTCACAAACAATTTGGAGGTCCAGCCCGAGGTCCGTTGCCGGGTTTTGCTCACCACTCCGCTGGAGTCGTTCACCGTCGGCCACACTATCGTCCTCAGTCGAGGGCTCATCGATGTCCTTCCGGACGAAGCCAGCCTGGGGGCTATCCTCGCCCACGAGCTCGGCCACATCACCGCCAGCCACTCCGTGGACACCAAGCACGCCTTCCATGACCGCATGATTTTTGAAGATTATCAAGTCATGCGGAGAATCTCGCTCAAGCGCAATGTGGCCGAGGAAAAAGAGGCCGACGAAAAGGGTTTGGCCTTCCTGAAGAACTCTCCCTACAAGGACAAGCTGGAGAATGCCTATCTGTTCTTGCGGGCGGCACAGAAAGCTTCCCGGGAAACGCCCCAGCTCCTGCGCGGGCACTTTGGAAACTCGCTCGAGCTGAAGAAAAGAGCGGAGCGAATGGCTGCCGTGGCGGGTTCGACCCCGCAGGATTCGGCGGTGCCGTGGGACCGGATTACCGCCCTGCCCCTGGGGGCCCGCGTCAAGGTCGATTCTCTGACTGGAAAAGTGGCCATGGCCAAGAGCAAGCCGGCGCCCCTTTACTCGCCCAGGGACAAGCTTGAATTCCAGTTGGCGCCGCTCTCGCCTTTCTTGTACCGGATGCCCCCGCAGCCGGCACGGGTCGCCAGCGCGAGCCCGGGCATGTAAGTTCGGGCTTTCTTAGGAACCGGCTCAGGGAAGCGGCACCGGTTCCAGGCAGCGGGAAAGCTCCAGGAACTCGGCCAAGGAATAGCTCGCTCGGGGCGCAGCCGATCCGGGCGCGTAAAAGTGCAGGGCGACCACGCGGTTCGGGTCGAGCACCTCGTATCCCTCCTTGCAAGAGCATTCATCCACGCAGCCATCCGGACCGCTTTCGCTGTGCGTCGCCCGTTGCGGCTCGCCCTTGGCGTCACAAATCAGGCAGTGTTGATCCGCAAAGGAAATCATGATGTGTTGCGGCGCAAAGCCCAAACCCGGCGAGCGTACCGCCTGGCAAAATTGCCTCAGCAAGAACAGCAGATGATGGATCGTTTCGAGTCGAAGTTCAGGGTAGGCGGGGGCAGCCGGCAAGCGGAGAGAACAGAGCCGTTTCGTCAGCTCTTTCCGCAAAGTTTCTTCGCTTGCCTTCGGCCGGAAGCGGCAGGTAAAGAATTCGCACTTGCGTCCTTCGCTCGGCCCGGAACGAAACACCACCGCCACCTGCTCCCCGGTCGCAGGGTCTCGGGTAACTTCTGCCCAATATCGAGTCCCGCCCGACCGAAGCAGTGGGATGCGTCTCGCCGTTTCAGCCATTTCTTCCTCCAGGCTCCGTAAGGAGTAGGAATCAAGTTTCAAATTTCGCGTTTCGTCCCGAAGCGTCGGAACGAAAAACGAAACTCGCACCGCGCCCGCGGCGGGCCTCCCTGCCAGCCCCGAGGTCTCGGGGCGAGCGTATTCCGCTCGGCGGGACGGACTCAAACCTTTTCAAAACCGAACTTCACTCCAAACCAGATGAAATAGGCAGCCAGGCCAAGAAAATAGAGGAAGGTAACCCAGCCGAGCGTTTTCAACCAGGGCGCCAGATGCTCGACCTTGGTTTCCACCGCAGCTTCGTGCTGCATCTTGTCCTGCTCGTACTCTTTCAGGAACAGTCCTTCGTCTTCCTCATGGCCTGCGACGCGCCAACGGTACACAAGTAGCCCGATATAGACGAGGAATATCCCCGCCCAAACGTAGGCGAGGCTCCAAACCAAGCGAGATGGGCCCATGGTGGCCACCTCCTCTCCAGAGCATCTAGTGGGAAACGATCAGCGCGGCTTTGCTGCTCCACTCCCGAAGCCTCGGGAGGCGGGTAGCGGCGGGAACCTCTTTCGAGGATTAGCATACCACGTTCCGGCCCAATCTTCGATAGGTCTCCCGTCCATGCGGCCGGCGATTGCGCCACCCAATCCCTTCTTCCCTCCAGACTTCACCTTTCTGCCTACGGACTTAATTGTACGGTTCCAAGTAAATTCTCTTGACCCGGATTTCCCATTTCAAAATCGGCCATAATGTTGTAGAGGATATTGACTGCCGGTGTTCATCTGTTCATGCATGACCCGAGGATTCGGGACAAGCACAGGGAAGCCATTTGAGGAGAGGCAGACGTGTTGCCCATAAACAACCGGACCGAGGACCGCAGGAGCATACTCATTTTTTCTGCCATTGCCAGCGTCATTGCCGGTCTCTGCTGCCTCACCCCCATTATCCTGGTGATGCTCGGGCTGGCGACGGTGTCCATCGCGGCCGACCTGGGAAATATCCTGTACGGCGAGTACCGCTGGGTGTTCCGGGGCGCGGCGCTGGTTTTTCTCGCTGTGGGCTTACTCTTCTATTTCCGAAAGAAAGGAATTTGCACTCTGGATCAGGCGAAACACCAACGGAATCGTATTGTCAACGTGTCGCTCCTGGTGCTCACCGCCGCGAGCGGAATCTACGTCTTCTGGACCTACATCGTGCTCCACTACTGGGGCATTGCCGAGGGACTTCCCTGGGCCCAATACCGGGAGAATTGGGCAATCCCGGCGGTGGTTGTCCTCTTCGCCCTGTTTTTCGTGCTCGTCCGGCGGGTTCCTTGATTTCACGGAAGCGCAATGTTGCGCAATGTCCTGCCTCTTGGTTCAGCATGAGAACAGCAAAGATCTCAAACAAGCCACGAACCAGGCTCTAGCGCGTTTTTGACGGCGAGGATGTGGAAGGGTTGGAAGAGGTCTGCCGCAGACGAGCATAAGATTGAAACAGTCGAAAGACCACGGGCACCTGGACGACCTCGCGAACGGGCTTGCCATCGCGCATGGCGGGCGCAAACGTCCAGCCCTGCGCCGCCTTGACCGAGGCCTCTTTGAGCTCATCGCACGGCCCCGCCAGCACCTTGACCTCTTCGACGCGCCCGTCCTCGCTCACCGTCAACTCCAAATCCACGACCCCGCGGGTGCCCCGCTGGGCCGCTTCGATCGGGTAGTCGGGCGCCGGGCAGGAGAGACAGGCCACGCCGGACGAAGCCGGGGGAATGGCGGTCTTTGTGACCGGAAGTTTGCCCGCCGTTGGTAGCTTGGCCGGCAAGCCCGCCATTGTTACTCCGACGGGCTCGCCTGTCCCCGACACGCTGGCAGGCTTCCCGCCGCGGCGGGCATCGGCAAAAACCTCGCCCATCGAGAGAACCAGCAACGTTCCTATGAGAATCCACCTCATGCGAAGGAAACCTTGAACATCCTCGGTCTCATCCCAAATCGCTTGCCGTTCCTCTTGATGCCTTCGCCGTGAACGGCCTGCTGCAATTTTCCTCTTCCCGCCATAACCGGCAATAGGACTGCTGTCCCGCCTCGGCGGGACTACAGTACTACGATGCGGAGATTTGAGGTTTCGGCTGCTTCGCCTCTGCGAAATCTCTGGGTACTCTGTGTCTCTGTGGTTCATCTTCTGGTATCTTTCTCACCACAGAGACACCGAGTCCCGAAGCTTCGGGAACAGAGCACCGCCGGGCGAACAGGCGCGGCAAGCACAGGCCATATGATGCGAGTCAAGATTTGCGGAACACGGAACGTCGAAGAGGCTCGGATGATTGCCGCGAGCGGCGCCGACGCTCTCGGCTTCCTCGTCGGGCTCCTTGAGCCGCACCCGGACCAGATCGCGGCGGAGGAAGCGGCGGAGATCATCGTCCGGCTCCCGTCGTTTGTCTCCTCCGTGCTTGTCACGCAGCAGAGGGATCCCCACATCGTGGCCGACCTCTGCCGGCGGGCTCGAGCGAGCGCGGTGCAGTTGCACGGCGGCTTTGCCTCCGAGCAAATTCCAACGCTCCGCCGGGAACTTCCCGCTCTCAC
Source organism: Candidatus Acidiferrales bacterium (assembly GCA_036514995.1). NCBI lineage: Bacteria > Pseudomonadati > Acidobacteriota > Terriglobia > Candidatus Acidiferrales > Candidatus Acidiferrales bacterium. The sequence goes on along the minus strand of DATBWB010000134.1, from coordinate 20,640 downwards.
CGTGATTCAGGTCGTGCCCGTCGCCGGGCCTGATGCCCGGGCGGCCGCCGAGGATGCTGCAATTCTTGCTGATGCCATTCTTCTGGATTCAGCCCCGGCGGGTCGGGCGGCGCTCGGCGGCGGCACCGGGAAGACTCACGATTGGAATCTCAGCCGGGAAATTGCGCGGGCGTGCTCAAAGCCGGTGATCCTGGCCGGCGGGCTCACCCCGGAGAACGTCGAGCTTGCGATTCAAACCGTCGGGCCCAGCGCCGTGGACGTCCATTCCGGGGTCGAGGATAGCCAGGGAAACAAGGCGAAGGAAAAACTTCTGCGTTTCGTCACCCGCGCTCGCCAAGCATTCGATCTGACCGCGCGAGCTATGCTTTAGGACGAACTGGACGAGCAGAGCACTTCCGGGGGGACTATGAAAACAGAAAATAGAAATTAGAAAGGAGATCCATTGCCCCTCTCTTGTGTTTTCTGTTTTCTAATTTCTATTTTCTAATTTCTAGTTTGTTTTTCGCGCCTCGATGAGCGCGCTTCGCAGCCGGGTCATCGCCAGGTCGATCTCTTCCTTTTTGACATCCAGGTAAGGGCGGAAGCGCATGGAGCGCGCTCCGCATCCGGTCAGGAGCAAGCCGTTTCCGACGCAAGCCTTCACCAGGCGTCCCCGCCAGGCCGGGTCCGGCAGATCAAACGCATTGAGCAGCCCGACGCCGCGAACTTGCGTCATTTCCGGAAAGTCGCGGGCCAGTTCAGACGCGCGCTGGCGAATATAGGCGCCCATCCGGCGCGCATTCTCCAGCAGGTTCTCCTCGCGCACAATTTCAATGAAACGGGTGGCGCGCAGGAAATCGTCCTGACCGGCGTTCCAGGTGCTATTGATCCGGGAATCGATGGTAAAGACGTTTTCGGCAAAGGCGTCCACCTTGTCATTGGTCGCCAGCCCCGGCACCTGGGCGCGCTTGGCAAAGCAAAGGATGTCCGGCTCGACGTCATAGTGCTGGTGAAGCCACCATTCCCCGCTCACCGCGAAACCGGTCTGGATCTCGTCGAAGATCAGCAAAATGTCAAATTCGTCGGCGACGCGGCGAAGCGCGCGGAGGAACTCGGGTCGCACGTGCCGGTCGCCGCCCTCGCACTGGACGGGTTCGAGGATCATGGCGGCGACATGGCCCGGCCGAGCCTCGAGCACCGCCCGAATCGCTTCGAGCGCTTTCGCTTCCGCCTGCTCAATCCGGGCGCGGTGCTCCTCGACGGGAAAACTGACCACCGGAAACTCGATGCGCGGCCAATCGAATCGCGGAAACCACATGGTTTTGATCGCCGCCGCGGTATTGGTCATGCTCGTCGTCCATCCGGTGCGGCCGTGAAAGGCGCCGGTGAAATGGATCACGCCGGTGCCCAGCTTTTGCGTTTCTTTGTCTTCAGCCGTCGTAAGCCCCGCCCGGATGTTCTTTCGGATTTGCCGATCCCAGGCGGCTTTGAGGGCATTCTCAATGCCCAGCGCCCCGCCGCCATCAATCGTAAAAATGTGTTTCCTGAGGCGCGGCGGCAAGATTTCTGCAAATGTGAGGATGAAGGCAATGTGTTCCTCGGTGTAAACGTCCCGGTTGCACGGCTTCATCGTCGAGGCCCGTCCCAACCGTTCGAGGAAGCCGCGCTCCATCATCTTCGGGTGGTTGAACCCGAGGGCGTTGGAAGAGGTGAAGGCGTACATGTCCACGTACTCTTTCCGGGAATCGCGATCCACCAGCAGGGAGCCGCGGCTCGCCTGAAAGTCAATGATGATGGGAAACCCATCCACCAGGACAAAACGCTTGAGCGCGTCCAGAGTGAGTTCTGAGGTCTTGTTCACCAGCATGAAATCCTTTCAGCCCGAATCGGGCGAGCCCCGATTTCATCGGGGCGAGCCTGAAGCCGAACGAGGCCAACCCGACGGGAGAGCCGGCCCTTTCGGGGGTGGCGGGGCGCTTCTTGAGCAGAATTAGGATACTCGAATCGGCGGCTTCCGCGCCACCCGCGATTCCTATCGGACAACGAGGCAGCCGCTCCCTGGAAGAGCAGGGCGTGGTATCCTCTGTCAGCAATCCCGACATTGGCTGAATGTCAATCGGCTATCCTGGACCGACTCTCGGATCAAACGTGGGGCGATGACCAAACACAAGCTGCCCTGGGGCGAAGCGGAACTCGAAATCACCCTGCCTTCCGAGTGGCGCCTCCTCGGAGAACTGACGCCGGCAAGCGTGCCCGGCGTGCCATCGGTGGAGGCGGAAGCTGGCCGCGCCCTGCGCGAGCCCTGGGGTGCCGCGCCGCTTGCTTCGCGGAACCTCGCCGGCAAACGCATCGTCCTGGTCGTGGATGACATCTCTCGCCCAACGCCGATTCACCGCTTTCTCTCGGTTGTCTTGCAGGACCTGGCCCGGGCGGGCGCCCGGCCGAGCGACCTCCTGCTGGTCATCGCGCTGGGCATGCACCGGCGCATGACCGAGCCGGAGCTGCGGCAGAAAGTGGGGGCAGAAAATCTGGCCGGGTTGCGCTGGGAAAATCATGACGCGCGACGCCGGGAAGCGCTCGAGTATCTCGGCCGCACGGCTCAGGGCACGGCGGTCTTCCTCAATCGCCGGCTGGTGGAAGCCGATCTGGTTGTCTCGATGGGAGTCGTGGAGCCTCACGCGCTGGCCGGGTTTGGCGGCGGGCTCAAGAATATCGTGCCGGGCTGCGCTGGCGCGGAAACGATTGCCGGCGCTCACCTGTGCGGCGCCGCTGCCGGCCATCTTCCCATGATCGGCTCGACGCCGGAACACAATCCGTTGCGGCGCGACCTGGAAGAAGCCGCGCGCCTTCTCGGCAAAGAGATTTTCCTGGTCAATACCGTTTTGAATCCGGCGCTTGAGATTGTCCGCATCGAGGCCGGTGACCCTATCCTCGCTCACCGCCGGGCCGTGGAACTGGCTCGTCGCATTTCGAGCGTTCTCGTGCCGGAGCAAGCCGACATTCTCATCACCAACTCCGCCCCCATGGACATGGACCTTCGCCAGAGCTTGAAATGTGTGGGCAACACGCTGGGCGCAGCCAAGCCAGGCGGCACCATTCTGGCCTTCTTGCGCTGTGCCGAGGGCGTGGGCGCCTTTAGCCTGCCCAAAAGAAAGGGCCTGCCTCTGCCTTTGCTGAAACGGCTGGTGCGCGCGCTGGGAACTCGCCGCACGGTCAGGTTTCTCGAGCGCTTTCGCAAGGATCTCGGTGTGGAAGAAAAATTCCTTGCCGTGTATTCGCTCCAAGCGATCCAGCGGAACGACATTTGGGCCTATGCCCCTTCGTTGACTCCGGGAGAGGCGGCTCGCGCCGGGATGTTTCGGCGCTTTTCTGACCCGGCTGGGATGATCGAGCAACTGCGGAGACGCGCGCCGCGCCGGCCAAGCGTGATTCTCTTCCCTCGCGGCGGAGTGACCTACCCGCAGATGCCCGAAGCAGAGGAAACGGCGAATCCTTATTCCTGGAAGAATGGGAGCAAGCTCGGATGACATGGACGGGCGCGCAGTTGGTGGTCAAAGCGCTCGAGGCGCAAGGGGTAGAGCGCGTTTTCGGCTTGCCCGGTGTTCAAAACCTCGAACTCTATGATGCTTTGAAGGACGCGGCCTTCGAGGCGGTCCTGGTCACTCATGAGCTCTGCGCTGCCTTCATGGCTGACGCTTATTCGCGCTCGACGGGCAAGGTCGGCTGCTCGGTGCTTGTGCCGGGACCGGGGCTGACCAACGCGAGCACCGGACTTGCCGAATCGTTTTTGGATTCCGTCCCGCAAGTGGTGATTGTGCCCGGGCCGCGCAACGATATTGAGGAAGGCTTTCAGCTCCACCAGGTGCGCCAGCTTGACGCCATCCGCCCGCTGGTAAAGGCCGCCCTGCACGCTGAGCGCGTTGAGGATGTTTTCCCTCTGGTCAGCGAAGCCTTTGCTCTGGCTCGTGGGGGCGAACCCGGCCCTGCCGTCGTGGAAATTCCCTACAACCTGTTTCAGGAAAAGGCGACGATCCCGCCACCCGCCCCAGCGGCAAGCAAGCTCGCCCAGATACAATCGGGGCTCGCTCCCGAGGAGAAGCGCTTGAAAGAAATCGCGCGTGCCATCGAGCAGGCCAAGCAAGTGGGCATCTACGCCGGCTTCGGCGCGACCGACGCCCGAGCCCTACTGGTCCGCCTGGCGGAGCTGCTGCAAGCTCCGGTGGCCACCACGATTGCCGGCCGCGGCGTTATCCCCGAAGACCATCCCCTCTCGGTGGGATTCGGTTTTGGTCCCGCCGGCTCGCCGCTGGCCGAGGAGGTCTTCGGCGGCTGCGATCTTGTTCTGGCGCTCGCCTGCAAATTTGGCGAGGTGGCAACCGGAGCTTACGGGATCAAGCCGCCCAGGAATTTGATTCACGTGGACATCAATCCGGACGTGCTGGGGCGGAATCTGTCGGCGAGCTTGACCCTCCAGGGCGACGCGCGAGACGTACTCGAAGGGCTCCTCGAGGAACTCAGCCGCAGCCCGCGCCCCGTGAATCGCCCGCTCCAGGAGCGGATTGCCCGCGAGCGCCAGCGGTACTTCCGGACGATCGAGCAATCGCCGGAGCAAAGCGATGGGGTCAACCCGGCCCGGTTGCTCTGGGAGTTGCGAAAGCTCCTGGCGCGCGACGCGATCCTCACCACCGACAGCGGCGCCCACCAGTTCTGGGTGGTTTCCTGCTTTCCTATCTTCGCTGCCCGGAGCTACCTGACGCCCACCGATTATCAGTCCATGGGCTATTCCATCCCGGCCATGGTCTCCGCCAAGATGGCCTTTCCCTCCCGACAAGTTATCGGCGTGGTCGGCGACGGCGGTTTCCTGATGACCGGCTCGGAAATCGTGACCGCGCTGCGTTACAAGTTGAACCCCGTTGTCCTGCTCTTCAATGACGGCGAGCTGGGTTTGATTCGTGAAGCCCAAGACCGCATTTACGGCCGCACCAGTTGCATTGAGCTTCTCAATCCCGACTATGAACTGCTGGCGCGCGCCTACGGAGCAAACTACTTCTGCATTCAAAGCGACCCGGAAATCTCGGCCATTCTTCGCCAGGCTCTCGCATCGGATCGTCTGGCCATCGTGGACGCCCGCGTCCGATACCGGGAGCACACCCGGTATTTCCGCGGTGCCGCCGCCGCCAGCATGTCCCGGATGCCGCTCGGGCTGAAGCTGCGGCTGGCAGCGCGGCGGATTCATCGCATGTTCCGGATGTGAAGAGCCGGCTTTCGTCCGCCTCAGCCGCCAAAGACTTTTTCGCCCTCTTCCCCCAATTGTCCGGGGCGGGCTTGCCCGGCCAGCCCGGTGGCCCATAATGAGCCTGGCATCCTTCCCGAAAGGTTGTCCGGATGCCTGAGCCGTTCAAAGTCGTCACCACCCTGCTCCAGATCGCGATCGTGGTGCTCGTGCTGGCGCTGGCATTCTTTCTGATGTTCCTGTTGAGGGTTGTGATTTTCTGAGAGCCGGCGCTTCCGGGCCGGCGATGCTTCCGTTGCTGGCTCACGGCCCGGTACCTCCCCGCCTATCGTCCGGAATTTCCCTTCCCACAATGGAAACAGGTCATTCGCCTGTTCTAAGGAAACAGCTTGGGGTCGCTGGCCCCATGGAACTCCCGTACCAGCCTCTCGTTCTATTGCTTGCCTGGCATGGTTGCGGCAAGCTCGAGTGGCAAGGAAAGGGGATCGGGATGCCCTTGATAGCCGCGGATGTTTTGGAAGGACTGGAAGGACTGAAGCATCAACTTGAGGAACTGGAGCGGGTGGTGACCTCGGGCAAGCTGCCCACGGCCGTCATCAGCGACTTCAAAGAGACCCTCGACCGTGTTCGAGGAAATCTCTGGACGATCCTCCAGCTCAAAGCGGAACCGACCGAAAGCAAGCAACTTTGCGTCAATGAAGTGTTGGTGCGGACCCGGCTGCGGCGCGCGGCCAGGCTCGTCCGCGACGTGATGTCGGACCTTGATACGAGCTTCGTCACGCCAGAAACCGAAGCCCTCGAAGATTTTCACGACGCCCTCAAAGAAGCCCTCCAAAAAATCTATCGCCGCTGGCAAAGAACTCAATAAGACTCTATAGACAGAGAAATCTCCCGGCCGCCCTTGGAGCGCAAAGACTGCTGGAGCTGAGGCGGCAGGGACCGGAGTATTCCCGCTGAGCAGTTCGACTGGGGACTCGTGTATCCGTCTCAAGACTCGCCCATTGACTTAACGCGAAGGCAGGGACTAGCATCCGCTCACGAATTACCGGCTGCCCGCACCGTCGCAAATCTGAATCGGGAGGCAACCATGGAAAAACGAATCATGGATTGGGCTTACTGGCTAGGTCTGCTCTTTGCTGCCCTGGCCATCCTGCTGCGGATCGCCAACGGATTCAATCTCCTGTTAGGGTTAGCCAACGTCTTCGGCGGGATCACCCCCTCAGCCCTGATGAGGGGTAGCGTCCTCCTGCTCCTCGTGTCCATCGCAATTGCCCAGCAACGGAAGTAGCCAGGCAAGGCTGCGTAGTAGTGCCCCAACTGATACCTAAGAGTGGCGTGTGAAGAGGTCGCGCCGGCGGCTGTGATCCACACCGCCGCGATCAGGGTAGATTCAGTCGCAGGCAGACAAGCATTTCAAAGGCGGAGTCGCGTCCTGCGCAGCAAGACCTCACCCTCGAACACCGAAATACCTCCACTGTCGCCTCGAGAAGCAAACAGGAATACTCTCTGCCAGGAGGTTGGTGAGTCGCCCAGGACTCGTCCCGATCCCTCGGGACTGGAAGCCGCTGATCACTCCAAGAAATCCATGATGTTGCCGCATCTAGCCTTTCCCTGTGTCGAGACTAACGGCTTTAGGTGGTATTCGGCGGGTTTTGTACACAATTTTGTTCCCGGGTTTGAACCTTAGTCGAACCTTAGACCGATTCAGGGTCGCGAGCGGTGTTCGGCAGCGGGCAGGGGCTGCACGTCGCGTTCAATGCTGCGCTGGAGCTCATCCTGGGCGACTTCAAGATCATAGGCCGCTTGGGCGTTCAGCCAGAACCGCGCGCTGGTGTTGAAGTAGCGGGCGAGCCGCAGAGCCGTATCGGGCGTAATGCCGCGGCGCTCGTGGACGATCTCCGCGATGCGCGTCACCGGCACACGAAGGTTCAGCGCCAGCTTGTTCATGCTCAGGCCGAGCGGCCGCATGAAGTCCTCGCGCAAAATCTCACCCGGGTGGATCGGCGGCAGCTTTTCAGACTTGGCCATGTACCCTCCTAATGATAATCCACAATCTCCACGTCGTAGGCATCCCCGTCTCGCCAGACAAAGCAGATGCGCCACTGATCGTTGATCCGAATGCTGCGTTGTCCTTCTCGGTCGCCGTGCACAGCTTTCAAGCGGTTGCCTGGAGGCGCTGCTAGGTCACGCAGTTCCGCCGCACTGTCCAATTGGCGCAGCTTTCGCCGTGCGACACGTTCAATAGCCTGAAAACGCTTGCTGCGAATTCGCCGGTACAGCTTCTGCGTCTCTTCGCAGCGAAACGTCTTGATCACACAGATATGCTATAACGGTTCCCAGTAAACGTCAAGCGTTAACCCTTTGGGGCCGACACAAGCGACGTTTTCCGTCGTTCGAGAAGAGGCAAGGGGGACGGCAGAAGTTAGTCAGTCGAATCGCAAGCAGAAACCGAGTGAAGTGGTGAGCCGCCCAGGACTCGTCCCGAAACTTCGGGACTGGAACCCGCTGTGCTCAGTCTCGAAATTCCGGGAGCTGATATTCCCCGCGAATCAGTTTGTCGATAAAAGCCCGGCTCTTCATCCGCTTCACAAAACGCTCGGCCCGTAGCGCTTCCCGGGTGCTCCCATATCCCCGCGAGAAGACCAATTCCCACGGACCACCACCGCGGGTCCATCGGCTCGGATTCACGTCAGATTGATTGTGTTGGGCAAGCCGCACCGCAACGTCCTCAGTGACGCCCACATAGTATCGACCGGTTCGCTTGCTTCTCAAAATGTAGAGGTGCACAGAAAGAATTGGTGAGCCGCGGAGGACTCGAACCTCCAACCCGCTGATTAAGAGTCAGCTGCTCTACCAGTTGAGCTAGCGGCCCACGGCACTGCCCGTCGCGGCGGGCAGAGAGGAACCAAGCAACAAAGCCAAACAAATTTTATACCAGTTGCTAACAAGAAAGGTCAAGCAAAGCGTCCAGACTGCCGCACCCGTGGTTTCCGTTGGTCTGAACCGCAGCCCTCGGCCGCGGCGGCGAGGATGCTGATCCCACGCTTTATGCTCTTTCATAAGCGCGTTTCGGGGGAGGGTTCTATACCCTTAGTAGCGAGACCCATTTCGCCGTGCAGAACGCCTGTGACGCAAATGCGCAACGGGTTGCATAAGCAAACGTTCGGATGAGGTGGCCAACGAACCGGCAGGCTGCCAACCGGCTCATAACTAAAGGGCAAACGTTTATCCCTCGAAGTCGAATCCTTGGACTATCAATTGCTCCCATTCTGGCAGTGTCTTTTCATGCTGGGGGTGCACCCATGAGAAGTTTCCGCGCCGCTCTCTTGGCAGGTTTTCTTGTTCTCTTTACCCACTTTGCCCTGGCCGAGACAATCCTTCCCCCGGACCCGTCCATCATCATTCGCGGCGCCACTGGCGATTCTACGTCTGTCGGACTTAGCTTCACCTTCCAGGCAGACCCCGAGGGCCTCGGGTTTCTCTCATTTGTGAATGCGAGCGGCCAGGATTGGTTCCGGCTGGACATCGTGACCACACCACCCTTCACACCTGGCGACCCGTGCTTTCCCATCGCGCACAGCTCGGATGTCTTTGCCAGTTCTAGTTGCTCCAGCATGGGTGGCGGTCAGGTGCTCCTGAGTTTCTTCGGCATTGTGAACGAGGGCATTTTCCCCGGTATTCTGAGCGGGAGCCATTTCACCATTGACCTGGGTTCAGATCCGTTGCTAGCGTGGACACCCAACGAGCAGTTCGACGCGACAGCCAATGTGCCGGAACCGGCCACGGTGGTGCTGTTTCTGACAGGGGCTGGGATGATGGCGGCGCGGCGGAGGTTTCGCAAGGGTCTTCACTCCCGCGTCTAGCGGGACTTGCCGCTTGATTCTCCAACAAGTTCTGCAAACTCCGGACGGCCCTGAAGAGTGCCGAGCTCAGGGTCGCTTTTTGCTTCTGCGGTGGAATATCCTCTCTGGAAGGCTTCCCGAAGGGCTTTCAGAGCATCGCTGGGACGGCTGGCCAAGGCATTCACGATAGCCTCTTTATAGATCAGGTCCACGTTGGTCCGGTCAATGGAGCGGGCGCGGCGCATGAAATCGAGCCCGCGGTTCGGGTTTCCTTTTTTCGCGTAGTACAGGGCCAGGTTCCCCAGGGTGATGGCGCTACGCGGGTTCACCTGAAGTTCCTTGTAGGCCAGCGCGATAGCCTTGTCGTAGGTGGCCGGGGCTTTCTCCTTCTGTCCCGACCATCGGTACGCATCCGCCAGGTTGCCCATCGCCACCTCTTCGTTGGGATTCATCTCGACTGCCTTTTCAAACATCTGGACGGATTCGTTATACCGCTTCAAGTAGAAGTAAGCTGTACCGAGGTTCGAGTAGGTACTGTAGTAGGGCTGGAGCTGGAGCGCCTTCTGAAAGGCAGGGATACACTCCTGAAATTCCCCCCGGCGAAAATGAGCCGCACCGACGTTCTCGTAGCCAGCGGCATTGTCCGGTTCGAGCTCCGTAACGCGGCCAAAGCTGGCGAGAGCTTTCTCGTTCTCTCCCAACTGGGTATAGGCGGCGCCGAGCGCATTGTGGTTGAGCCAGTAATACGGATTCACTTGCGTGGCCTTCTGATAGGCCTGGATGGCTTCCTCCTTCCGGCCGCTGGCCAGGTAGGCTCCACCCAGGCGGCGGTAGCCTTCGTCGGAATTCGGCGCCAGTTGCAAAGCGCGTTGTAATTGCGCGATCGCTTCGGCAGCTTTGCCAGTCGCCTTATACACGCTTCCCAGCGAAAAATGGACTTCTGCCAGATTGTCGTTCAGTCGCTGCGCTTGCTGAGCGGCCGCCAAAGCCTTCTGCGACCAGAAGCTATCCTTCTTCTCCCGGTACATGAGCAAGCTGGCATCGGCTATGCCGGCATAGGCCAGGGCAAAGCCACGGTCTTTTTTGAGCGCCTCCTCATAGAATCGGCTCGCCGCCTCAATGTTCTTGACGTCCTGCTGGCCGCGCATGGCATTTCGGCCCTTGAGGTACAGGTCGTAGGCCTCAATATTCTCCGTAGGATGGCTTGCGCCCCGGGCCAACTCTTCGTCGGTAGGCTTGAGGTTCAGCGCCGCCACCATCTTGCTGTAAATCTGGTCTTCCAGCGTGAGTAGATCCTGCGTCACGCCCGAAAACTCTTCCGTCCACAAACGCCGGCCGCCAGCCACGTCCTCCAGGTTCACAATGATGCGAATCTTTTCTCCTGTTCCCTGTACGGTCCCGTGGACGATGAGATTGACGCCCAAGGCGCGAGCCGTCTTCTCCAAGGATTCCTTTTTGCTGGCCTTTTCGACCGCAGCCGCTGAAGCGACCCGGGCGTCCTTAAGCTGGAACAGCTTGGCGGAGAGTGCTTCGACCAGACCGTCGGCAACGTAGCCGAGCGATGCCGGATCGCCCAACACGCGGAACGGGAGCACGGCGAGGTATTGGCCTTGAGTGAGGGCCGGGATGGCGGCGGGCGTAACCGCTCCGGCAGGTCGGCCAAGGATGAAGTGGCGCGCCGGCGGAAGGGCCAGAGCGAGGATGACCAGCATGAGCAGGGCGCCCGCGGCCAGGAACCAACCGCGCCGAGTCGGCATCGGCAAAGAGACCTGCACGGAGCGGGAAGGCGAAGGGGCGCGGGCGGCTTCCAGGTCGGCAAGAATCTCGCGGGCGTGCTGGTAGCGCCGGGCAGGAGCCCGCTCCAAGCAGCGCAGGGTGATGCGGGCGAGGTAGTCGGGCAGATCCGGATTCAACAGCTTCGGGTTCTTGGGGTCTTGCTTGAGACGTTGGTACATCACCTCAAGCCCGGAGTCGCCGGGGAAAGCCGCCTCGCCGGTGACCATGTCGTAAAGGATGAGCCCCAGGGAGTAGAGATCGCTGCGGTGGTCCACCGCCTTGCCCTCCACCTGCTCCGGCGACATATAGCGCGGCGTGCCGAGGAACTCTCCGGTGCGGGTCATTCCGGCGGCATCGGCTTCGAGCGACTTGGCCAGGCCAAAGTCGGAAACGTACACATTGTCGGCTTGGTCAATCAAGACGTTCTGCGGTTTCAGGTCGCGGTGCACCACGCCTTCGCCGTGGGCGGCTTCAAGCGCTCGGCAGAGCTGCCGCGCAATATTCACGGCGCGATCAACGGGCAAGCGTCCCCGCTTCTTCAACACCTGATGCAGATCCTCGCCCTCGACGTAAGCCATCGAGATGAACTTCACACCGCTGGCATCGCCCAGATCGTGGATCCGCAAAATGTTCTTGTGGGAGATGCTCCTCGCCAACAGGAGTTCCTGCTTGAAGCGTTGCATGGCGCTCGGTTCGGTGGTCAGCCCGGGCCGCAAGAGCTTGAGGGCAACGATGCGGCTGAGGTCCTTATCGTAGGCCCGATAGACCCTGCCCATCCCTCCTTCGCCGATGAGCGATTCGATCCGGTAGCGCGGGCCGAACTCGCAGCCGGGCTCGAGCGCGAGCAGGAACTCCGACGCCGAAGGCTTGGCGCTCGCGGAGGGTGGAGTCCCCAGAGGGGTTCGGGGCGGTGGCGACATCAGGCCGGCAGCCGTGGCAGGTTTGGCAACGGCGGGTGACGCCGCGGCAGCCGCGTGACCACTCCCAACCAGGGTTTCCCCTTCATATGCTGCTGTGGGGAAGACACCGCCGCAGCGCGCGCAGCGAAGCGCGCCTGGGGGATTATTTGCGCGACAATGCGGACAAATCATGGACGAAGCGCCGGGCTCCTCCAGACCGGAACGTTGATGATGACAATATCAAGATTTAGTGCTGACATTATCAGGCAGAACGGTTGACCCTGCAAGCGAAATGCTTTCTTCGGTCACCGGCGGCAACAAGACTCAATCGCCGAGTTCATGCTGGTGAAACCCGGTGTGTGAGACGCAAGAAAGAACTGGCGACAAAGCCCAGAACACCGGGGCTGGAAAACGCCTCGCCGGCCACACCGGAGCATTTTGGGGTTGGCGGGAGTAGCGGGCGACCCCCCGCTTCCTTGCTTCTTGCTTCGGCTTCCAATAGAAAAGAGGGGGCAGAATGTCTAAGGTTGGACCGTTTCCGCGACAGCCTAGGTAGGGTGATGAGAGGTTCTGCCCCCTCGAGCTTTTCAATCCGCCCCGAGGCCTCGGGGCTCATTTTCTGACCAGCCCGGGTTGGATCGCGGCAGGCCAGCAATCCTTTCGCGGGAACTGTTCGTGGTGAACCGGCAGCCCACGCGCATCCCCTTTTCATTTAAGTTCGCGTAGATCGGCCACAGGCGAATCGTGCCCCCCGGCAACACCGGCACGTGCAGCTCGGCGCGAAACTCACCGGGCAAAATCCAATGCTCTTCGAAATCGAGCGCGAGCCCGCCAAAGCTCATGTCCAGGACGCGCGCCGGAATTCTCTGCTCGCCCCGGAAGACGATTGCGCGGGCAGCCACACCGTCCATCCTTACCCGTTCGCATCCTCGCCGGTCGGGAACGGCCCGTTCCGGTATGAGCTTCTCCCAATCCAGATTCCGGACAGCCCACGGCAAAATCGGCCGCGCCGCAGGCGGGCTCGCCCGGATCGGGCTGGCGATGGGCTCTCCTGAATAAAGGGGGATGGTATCCACCGGGATCTCAGCCGGAACCACTTCCTCTTCGAAAAAAACCGCCTGGTCCCACCCGTGGCGGGCATCCGGCAACTCTTTGACGGCTTCTCCCGAAGCTTCGCTCAAGGGGCCCGTCCACAAGGCTTCCTGCTCTCCCCAGCGTCCGGAGGTTATACCCGCAGGCCACACGCCCAAATCCGGTAAGCCCGATGCAGATAAAGCAGCCTCCCCGGCGGGAACATCGCCAAGCACCGCCCCCGCCGGAAACGGCTGGGCAGGAGAGCCCGATTCGCAGGAATCGGTTCCGGAAAGGTCCACCACGCTTCCCTCGGCCGCGCCGGTCACATCCCCAAAGTGTTTGCTTGCCTGCTTGACAATTTCGTCTATGGCGGCGTCGTCGTGGTCCGGGTCGTGGTGGTAGAGCACCAGCTTCTTCACGCGCGCCCGTCGCGCCAAATCCACCGCGTGCTGCCAGGTGCTGTGTCCCCAGCCGCGCCGGGAGGATGCATATTCTTCCGGGGTGTATTGGGCGTCGTAGATGAGCAAGTCAGCGCCCTCGGCCAGCTCGACGAGGCTTGCGTCAAGATGCTTGCCATCGGGTTCGTGGTCGCTTGCGTAAACGATCACTTGCTGGCCGGAGTCCAGGCGAAAGCCCAGCGAGCCGTGAGGGTGGTTCAGCCGGCGCACGGTCACCACCGCCCCATCCACCACCGCCTTCTGCCCGTGCACATCCTGAAAGCGCACCACCGACGACAGGACCTTGCTTTCGACCGGATAGAGGGGATTGCGGATGAGTTGCCGCAACGTTTCCTGCCCGCGGGGCTGAAAGCTATGGAAGGAGTAGAAGTGGATGCGGTTGCCGGGCTGGTAGAGCGGCGCGAAGAAGCGCAGCCCCTGGACATGATCCCAGTGGAAATGGGAGAGAAAGATGTGGGCGCGAATGGGCCGCCCGCCGAATTCCTTCATCAGCGCGTTCCCCAGCAAGCGAAATCCTGTCCCGCAATCGAAGATCATGATTTCGCCCTTGCCTGGCTCGGGCGCGCCCGTTTCCGGCCCGCCGGTCCGCACCTCGACACAAAGGGTGTTGCCGCCGTAGCGAAGATGGGCCGGCGAAGGCGTAGGCACCGACCCGCGAACTCCCCAGAACCGCGCCTTCATCGTTTTTGTCCCTATCTACCTGGCACTCGCGCCAAGCGACACAAAAGCCGATAAACCAAACTGCCTGCCCAAGGCAGGTCCCGAAGCTTCGGGACTGGCGCTTTCAGATTTTGGAGGAATCAAAGACCCGACAGGCTGTCGGCACTCCCTTGCCCGATTCGGGCTTGCGGGAACGAGAAGGCAAACTTCAAGTTAGCCCTCATTAGCGGCCGCTGTCAAGCGGAATTTTCAATGTTCTCAACATGTTACCGTGCGTCCTCGGGCCACCCAAGAAGCGCGCCTTCCTTGCTCGACCCTGGTGGAGTAGTCAGGGCAGATGCTGGAGGACGACCAGTGTCTGCGCATGAAGAGACGAAGTTGGATTTTGGTGCTGCCCGCAGCCGTCCTTGCTCTACGCTGTCCTACTTTCTCAGGTCTTCGGCGATTTCGCGGGCGACTTTCCGGGCATGGTCGAGCTGGGTAGGCTCAAAAGAGATGGCGGCAACGCGCGGATGGCCGCCGCCACCATAGCGCTCGCAAATGGTGGCAAGGTTTCGCTCCTTCGGGTCCGCATGCCACGGGTTCGAGCCAACGGCAACCTTCGCCCGCAACGGCGAATGGGACACCCCCACGCTGTAGAGACAATCACGGTGCAGATAATACGGAATGAATTTGTTGTAGCCCTCCATGTCGAAGCTACTCAGATCGAAATAGATGACCCCGTCCCGGTATTCGGAGTGTCCTTCAATGATTTCGATCGAGGCTTCATGGCGAGCGTAGAGACTGCCAACGTGTTTGGCAACCTGCGGCAACTCGACCACCTCTTCGAGCGACCGCGTGGCCAACTCCGGCACCAGCCGGGGCACAAAATCCTTGTCGCAGACTCCCTCCATCACCAGCGCCAGTCGCATCGCCGGTTCCGCCATGCGCACGGCTGATTCCGGAGTAGGATATTGCGCGCCGTCAATGATGTCCGCCCAGGCAATCAACTGGTCGAGAGAACTCGCGTCAAATTGGAATCGCTCGCGGGCTACCGTGGCAAGAAATTTCGTGCAGGACTTGTAGCTCGGGTCGTAGAATTTTTTTCCGCTCCGGTCATGCCGGAAATGCTCGGCGTCCTCCGGGCTCAAGAAAGCACTCTGATGGTGATCAAACCACCAGGTCAATTGGGGCGCGCTCGAATACTTGAAATCCACGATGACGTTCTCATCCCCGTCGAAGATTCCGTCATCAAAAAGCTGCGTGGCGCGGTGGCTCAGGCCGCTGTAAGCAAATTCCGCTTCCGGATGCAAGCGCTGCCGGTAGAATCGCGTGAAGACAGCCGCCGACGCCGCCCCGTCAAAACATTTGTCGTGAAAACAGACCCGAACTTTCATCCTTGACCCATTGGCTATCGCCTCGGCACACAAGGCATCGCATCGCGCCCGCTGAAAAGCCAACTAAGATGGCGTTTGAGTCGAATGTTGTCAAGCGGAAATTGCAGCTCGGCGGCATCCGCCCCGGGACCGATGGGCCTGGTAGGGGCAAGCTTCAGCTTGCCCTCGTTTTCTTGCCTCGTTTTCTTGCCTCGTTTCGGGCGGTCTGAAGACCGGCCCCTACACGAAGACCCCAACACGAAGCCCCTACACGAAGAAGATTGAGGTGTAGCTCTTCGGAGGCGCCCGGCGCTTATCGAGCGGCGAGTTTCTCGGCCAGATCGCCCGCCAACGGCACCTTGAATCGTTCGCCCTGGTAGGCTTTGACCATCAGCAGAATCCACAGCACCAGCGAGACGAGTCCGATAAGGCCGCTCAGCGCTCCCATGCCGAAGAAGCCCCAATGGAACATCCCGCGGCCAAAGATCCATCCGCCGAGGATGATCTGGAGGAGATGGAGTCCACCGAAGGTGACGATCGCTTGCGCCGCGTGGAAGCGGACGTAGGGACGCTTGTCGATCACAAAAAAAATGAGCCCCGTAATCCAGCCAAGCACATAGCAAAGTAGTCCCGCGACGTTCTCTTGAAGGCCGGTTCCCGGCTGAGTCGCCGGCGCGCCGGCCGCTCCGCCAGGCACGCCTTGGGCCTGCCCGCAGTTGGGGCAGTAAGCGGCGTTGTCGGCCACCATCGTTCCGCACTTGGTGCAATGTGGCATCGCACGTCTCCTCTTCTGGCGCCCAGCTCACCGCGTTTGCGGCAAGTTGTACGCGTCATAAATTTGCCAGAACCACAGAACCACGAGCAGGGGAATTCCCACCACAACGAAACTGAGCAGGATAACTACGACCAAGCTCACCCAAATGAGGATGGCTTTGGCGATCTGTCCCTTGACGACCTGGCCCAGGCCGGGAAGGAAAAACGAGAGCAGCGCGGCCATTCCGTATTTTTCAGGAAACGCGCCCGGTGCCGGCGTGCTGGCCGCCGGCGCCGCAGCGGATTGCACCCGGCCGTAGGCGGGGCAGAAACGCGCCTCTTCCGCGAGAGTGGCCCCGCAACTCTGCCAGAAAGCCATCAAAGGAAAGAACGGGCGAGCGCTCGATTCGGCGAAAGCCTAGCAAAAGCAGCGCCACCTCGCAAGTGCGATTGGATCGAGCGGGCGGATTCTGTACAATGGCGCGTCGCGAGCCTAAAGGCCCGCCCCGATATAATCGGGGGCCCCGAGCGCGCCAGTGGAAACCCCATTCCTTGCCACAGCACGTCCCACGCGCAAGCTGCTGGGACTCGAATGGCCGTCGCACGTCACGCCCGCCGAGCGCCGCTCGCTCATCGCCGGCGGCCTCGGCTGGATGCTCGACGCCATGGACGTGATGCTCTACTCCCTGGTGTTGAGCAACTTGATTCAGGTGCTGGCTATGGACAAGACGACTGCCGGCATGTTGAACTCGCTCACCCTCTTTGCCTCGGCCGTGGGCGGATTCCTTTTCGGTTTCATTGCCGACCGTATCGGCCGCGTGCGGGCATTGATGGCCACCATCCTGGTCTATTCCCTTTCGAGCGCGGCCTGCGGGCTTTCCCAGGCCATTTGGCAGCTCGCCCTTTTCCGGTTCATCCTCGGCCTGGGCTTGGGAGGAGAGTGGACTGCCGGCGCGGCGCTCGTAGCGGAAACCTGGCCGCCCGAGCATCGCGGCAAGGCGCTCGGGCTTGTCCAGTCCACCTGGGCCATCGGCGAGATGATTGCCGCCGCTGCTGTGGCGCTGATCTTGCCACGATTTGGTTGGCGGGCGGTATTCTTCTTCGGTGTTGTCCCTGCCTTGCTGGTTTTCTGGATACGCCGCGGCGTCCCGGAGTCGGAGATCTGGAAAGCAAGCGCGGAGCAACGGAAAACCTCGCTCAAAGAATTATGGAAACCCGGCACCCGCCGGCACGGCATCATCGCCACCGCTATGAACGCGGCGGGCATGTTCGGCTACTGGGGATTGTTCACCTGGATCCCCGCCTATCTCTCGCTGCCCCTATCCGAAGGCGGGCGAGGCCTAAACCTGACGCAGACTACCGCCTGGTTGATCGTCATGGGAGTGGGTAAGTGGCTCGGCTACATCCTGTTTGGTTTTATCGCTGACATCATAGGGCGGCGACCCACTTACATCGGCTATCTTTTGATCGCCGCGGGCCTCACCCCGCTTTACGGCATCGCGCACCAACCGCTCTGGCTATTGTTTCTTGGGCCCTTTGTCGCATTCTTCGGCACCGGCTTTTTCTCCGGCTTTAGTGCCATCGCCAGCGAAATCTTTCCCACCTCGATTCGCGCCACCGCCATGGGAATCTCCTATAACGCTGGTCGTGGCCTGAGCGCCCTGGCTCCATTCACCATCGGCTTCCTCGCGCATACCTACGGCCTCGGCTATGCCTTTTTCCTGACGGCAGCAGCGTTTTTGGTCGGCGCGATTTTGGCTTTCTTCCTGCCGGAAACCAAGGGCAAGCAACTCCAATGATTTCTGTAAATTACTACGATTTCAAATTTCTGTTGACTTATCATGAATTCTAAGTATGATAGGAATATACTAAGGAATGGGTTGGATATGCCGGTAGCCACGAAGCATTCCCTGAAAGTTGCCGATGAGGTTTGGATTGCTACCACCCTTCTGCATCGCGAAAACCCGCGCCGCACCGACTTCACGGTCAGCGAGATTGTTGAGCGAGCAAGGCAGGAGGGAGCGTCCGAGAAGCTCCGCCCAGGGATCTACCCTCATGTGGTGCACCATTGCGTTGCGAATCGGCCGCCGAACCCCGGACGATACCGGATGCTCTTTGAAACGAGAAAGAGCATGCGCCGCTTGTTCCGTGAAGGAGACCCGTTTCATCCCGACCGCGAAGGTGCGAAGATCGTTCCTGCCAAGGAAGACATCCCGGCCAAATACCACGGCCTCCTTGACTGGTATTACTCGGAATACGCGCGGCGGAAGCCCGACGAGGAGAAAACAGATTCTCTCCTAGCCCTTCGCGGGTCAGGCAAAGAGCTATGGGCCGACGAGCACGCTGACGAGTATGTTCGCCGACTGCGCAAGGGCTGGGAATGAGCCGGATCTTCTGGGACACGAATCTCTTTATCTACCTGTTCGAAGATTACGACGAAGTTTCCCAACGCGTAGCCGCTTTGCGCAAGCGAATGTTCGCCCGCAACGACCAGCTCTATACCTCCACCCTGACACTCGGCGAGGTGTTGGTGAAACCCCTGGAACAAAAAGACGAAGTCCTGCGGCGAAAATACGAGGGCGTGCTTCGAGAAGTTGCCACTCTAATCCCATTCGATGAAGAGGCCGCTCGCATCTACGCGATGATCCGCCGCGACCGATCGATTAAAGCACCGGACGCAATCCAATTGGCTTGCGCGGCACAAGCGCGTGTCGATTTGTTCATCACCAACGACGATCGGTTGAGCGAACGAACCATTCCCGGAATCCAGTTCCTCACCTCGCTGGAACGTGCGTTCCTGTAGTCCTATGTCCGCCGCACGTATTCACTTGATCCTTGGCACCTGAGGGCCATTCGGGCTTGTAGCTCGTTTACAATGATTGTTTACTCGGGATTCCCATGAAACCCTCGGCGAGGTCGAACATTCAGGCTGGTAAAGGCAGCCCTCATTCGGGAAAAACCTCCGGCAGGCAGATTCACGTGAGCGATAAGCGCCCGCCTGCCTTTCGAAGACATTTGCTGGCCTGGTTCCGGCGCCACCAGCGTGCCCTGCCGTGGCGAGCGACGGGCGACCCGTACCGCATCTGGGTCTCCGAAATCATGCTCCAGCAGACGCGAGTCGCCGTCGCCGTCGAGTACTACGCTCGGTTCCTGGAGCGATTCCCCACGGCGAAGGAGCTGGCTCGGGCACGCGCATCGGAGGTGCTGCGCCTTTGGGCCGGAATGGGCTACTACCGCCGCGCCCGGCAATTGCACCAGGCGGCGCGGGTGGTCGTCCGAGAACACAACGGAAAATTTCCAGACGATTTCGACCTGGCGTTGGCCTTACCGGGAATCGGCCACTATACCGCCGCTGCCATTCTGAGCATCGCTTATGACCGTCGGCACGCTGTGGTGGACGGAAACGTCTTGAGGGTGCTGGCGCGGTTAGACGCCCGGCGCGGCACTCTGGTGCCGCGCCACCTTGAGCCGCGGGCGCTGGCACTCCTGCCCCGGCGCGCCCCCGGCGAGTGGAATCAGGCGATGATGGAGCTGGGGGCAACGGTGTGCCTGCCGCGGCGCCCGCTGTGCTTGCTTTGCCCCGTCGCGTCCTTTTGCCGGGCGCGCGCCCTCGGAATTCAGGAGGAGATTCCGCCCGGCCGCAGGAAACGCGAAGCGGTGGACATTTTGCTGGCAGCAGCTCTTGTGCGCCGGGGAGGCCGGCTCCTGCTCATCAAACAGGCTGATGGCCTCTTCGTGAACCAGTGGCAGTTCCCCGCCGTGGAGCTTTTCCCTGGCGAAGATGTGGAAGGCCGATTGCGCGCCATGCTTCGTGACCGTTGCGGCCTCATCGCCTCCCGGGTGCGCGCGCTCGAGCCGCGGCGCCATGCCATCACCTTTCGAAGAATCCGACTTCTTCCGTTTCTGATCACTCCGGCCCGCATCCCTCCGAGCAAACCCAACTGGCGTTGGGCAAGGGAGAAAGAAATTCTGTCGCTTGTCACGTCCTCGGCAATGAAAAAGATGCTGGAGACAGCCCGGAGCGCAGGTTTGTGGCTGGAATGATCTTCGCATCCGTATGGAGGGTTAAAATGAAGCAGTCCAAGCATCGAGTCAAGAAGCAGCCGCCCGGCAAGCAGCGATCGGTCGAAGCCGTCCGAGAGATGATCGAATCCTTCATCCCCGAGTTCGCCGCAAGGGTGGCTGCGATCGAGCATCTGCTTGTTGAGAAGAATGTATGTACCCGTGAAGATTTGCAAGAAGCCAGGAAATTTGTGGATATGGAGGCCGAGATCCGAACCAATCTTTAAGCGGTGGCCGAAGATATTCCGGCAAGAGAATCTAGGGAGAACCCTCCGCCGATATGTGAAAATCAAGCGCGAACCCATGAGCGAGACTTTGCGCAGGCTGTAGTTGCCTCGCATGTCGAAACTCGGGTCTGCCACGACGAGTTTCGAATTTCGAGTTTCGATTCTTGAGCTTCGAGTGCCGCGGCTGCCCAGCGGATCTTCGCACACTCCTGCCGTTTTTGCTGTGGCGTGGTCGTCCCGACCATCCCCGTCATTCAAGACCGGGCCAATCAAGTGGAAGCGGCGCTAGGCTGAAGCTACCTGCTCGATCTTGGCAGCAAGG